>JAYNHN010000019.1:12432-22970 GCA_038108035.1 Flavobacteriaceae bacterium | reverse complement strand
TAAAAAACCAGCCAAACGTTTTGGAGCGGATTTTCACAAAGAAAAATTTTTGGATACACATCCACGAGTTATTGCAAAAAAACAAAAAATAGATGCCATTAAAACACGACTCGGTAAGTCTCTTGAAAAAGAGGATTTGGCAGATGTGAAGGCATTGATTGAGGAGTTGCAAATTGCTTGTCCTGAGTCCGGATCAAGAAATTGGACAGAAGTTAAGCAGTTCAACTTGATGTTTGGCACCAAGTTGGGTGCTTCGGCCGATTCGGCGATGGATTTGTTTCTGCGTCCTGAGACTGCGCAAGGTATTTTCGTTAATTTTTTAAACGTACAAAAAACGGGAAGAATGAAACTCCCTTTTGGTATTGCCCAAACAGGAAAAGCATTTCGAAATGAAATTGTAGCTCGTCAATTCATCTTTAGAATGCGAGAGTTTGAACAAATGGAGATGCAGTTTTTTATTCCTCCAGACACTCAAAAAGAATGGTATGAGCACTGGAAAAAAACTAGATTGGCATGGCATCTGGCCTTGGGGATGGGTGAGGAGAATTATCGATTCCACGACCATGAAAAGTTAGCCCATTATGCTGATGCTGCAGCCGATATTGAATTCCGGTTCCCCTTCGGATTTAAAGAACTAGAGGGGATCCATTCTCGAACGGACTTTGATCTAAGTAGTCACGAAAAGTTTACAGGAAAGAAACTTCAATATTTTGATCCGGAACGAAATGAAAATTATGTACCTTATGTGGTAGAAACTTCTATTGGTCTGGATCGAATGTTCTTAGCTGTTTTTTCAAAAGCACTAACCGAAGAGTTGTTGGCGGACGGTTCTTCCCGAACGGTTTTAAAATTGCCACCAGCATTAGCACCTACCAAAGTAGCGGTTCTTCCTTTGGTAAAAAAAGACGGGCTACCCAATTTGGCAAAAGCATTGGTGGAAGATCTCAAATGGTCCCTAGCGACAAGCTATGACGAAAAAGATGCAGTGGGGAGACGCTACCGAAGACAAGATGCACTGGGAACACCCTATTGCATAACCGTTGACCATCAAAGTTTGGAAGATCAAACCGTAACCCTAAGGGAACGAGACAGCATGCTTCAAGAGCGAATCTCTATTGCTGAGTTGAAAAACACAATAATAGATAAAGTAGCTATTGAAACACTTTTGCGAAAACTTTAAAACCGTTTCCCTATCGAAATACCCAAACGTGGGTAGGCAAGAACTTCTTGGTCATTTAGAAACCGACCGGCACCTCCAAAAATTTCAAAACTGTAATCGTTGAAATTCATAAATTTATACCCGATCGTAACACCCAAGGCGACCCCAAGGTACTCCTGAATATAAAGATCGGGTGAATCGTAATAATTGTATTCATAATCTTCGTATTCATAGTATTCGGTTTCACCTTTATTGATTCCTAAAAAAATCTCGGTAAACAGCCCCTGATTTAGTTTCTTTTCTTGCCGTTGAAAATAGATTCGATAAAATGGAGCGATTTCAAACTGTTCGGATCGGTATCCGTCATTGGGTTTAAAATTGACATATGCATAGGCACCATAACTGGAATACGGATTTAGAAAACGCTCGTAGGTAATCCCAATAGCAGGATTTACAATGATTTCGAGCATGTTCAATTTAAGTTCACTTTTTTCAACTTTGACTTCCGGCTCTTTTTCTTCTTCTGAAGTTTGTTGAGCTAAAATCATACTGGGGATAAAAAAGAGAATAAATAATATGGATGATCGCTTCATTATAATGGATTTTAAGTAATAAAAGTAAATAAATAAAATGTATGCGAAAGGACATTTATAAAGATAAATTTCTTTTGCTCTCTTGTTTTTTTATCTTCGTAAAAAAAGAATTTGAAATTACTTTCTTACAACGTTAACGGAATCCGTGCAGCACTTAAAAAAGGATTTGCAGACTGGCTGCAGGCTACTGCGGCTGATGTGATTTGTATCCAAGAAACCAAAGCACTTCAAGAGCAAGTGGATACCACTATATTAACCGACTTAGGCTACCATCATTATTGGTTTTCGGCACAAAAAAAAGGCTATAGTGGAGTTGCTATTTTTTCTAAACAAGAACCCAATCATGTGGAATTTGGGAATGGAATAGAACATATGGACTTTGAGGGAAGAATCATTCGGGCAGACTACGACGAATTTTCGATTATGAGCCTGTACTTGCCCTCGGGTACGAATACTGATCGGTTGGGGTACAAATTCAAGTTTATGGATGAATTCCAAGTCTATATTGATCAATTAAAAAAGAAAATCCCCAATTTAATTATCTGTGGGGATTACAATATTTGTCATCAAGCAATCGATATTCACGATCCCATTCGAAATAAAAATGTTTCTGGATTTTTACCCGAAGAACGCGCTTGGTTGGATACGTTTATAAATTCGGGTTTTATAGATTCTTTTCGATATTTTAATTCGGAGCCCCATCAGTACAGTTGGTGGAGCTATCGAGCCAATGCAAGAAACAATAACAAAGGGTGGCGAATCGATTATGCACTTGTTAGCGAACCTTTAAAGGAAAAAATAAAAAAATCATTTATCTTAACGCATGCCAAACATTCCGACCATTGCCCCGTTGGATTAGAACTAAAATTATAACAAAAGACAGTGAAAAACTATATTCTACGATGGAGTAGAAAATGAACGGTGCCGTGAATCGTTTTAAAAAAACAGAATATCAGATGAAAAAAATTAGTGTATTAGTGTTCCTCATCTTACTTCTTATCCTGGAGAGTTGTGTTTCTTCGAAAGTGTTCAACGATTTGGAATCACGATATTCCAAAATGAAAAACGAACGCAATGCCCTAGATAAATCAAGAGATTCTCTTCAACAAGAATGGGATCGTTTACATTCTCAATGGCAAGAAACTACTCAATATTTAGACCGTGCAAGGGACAGTGTTCAAAAGGGGTTAGAAGAATTTGAAACTCTAGAAAAAGCCTACGCACTTCTTCAACAAAATAGCGAATCTAAAATAAAAGAGCGTATAGCAGCTAACAATGCTTTATTAAAAGAAATTGCTCTAAAAGAAACCGAATTGCAATCTCGTTCCGAACGAGTTGACCAATTGGAGCAGATGATAGAAAATCAAAAAGATGCCTTGAACGAGTTAAAGGAAAGACTTTCAAATGCCTTATTGAATTTTGAAGGAAAGGGACTAACCGTTGAACAACGAAATGGAAAAGTTTATGTTTCCATGGAAAATAAACTTCTTTTCAAATCCGGAAAATGGAATGTTGAAGCTCAAGGCAAAAAAGCATTACGCCAATTGGCAGTGGTATTAGAAGAGAATCCGGATATTTCCGTACTCATCGAAGGACATACCGATAACGAACCCTTTCCTGCTAAGGGAGCCTTAGAGTCGAATTGGGATTTATCCACTAAACGAGCCACTGCTGTAGTTGCTATTTTATTGGAAAATGATTTAGTACTTCCACAAAACCTAACTGCTGCCGGACGAAGTGAATACCTTCCGATTGCTCCTAATAGTACAGTACTAGGAAGAGCTTCCAATCGAAGAATTGAAATTATTTTAAGCCCTCCTTTAGACGAAATCACGGAGCTTTTACAAACCAACTAATACAACGTATGGATTACAATAAAATTCCCGGAACTGATATTGACGTAAGTAAAATCTGTTTGGGAACCATGACCTGGGGTCGTCAGAACACCGAGGAAGAAGCTCACCAACAAATGGACTATGCCTGTGAGAATGGGGTTAATTTTTTTGATACGGCAGAGCTGTATCCGATTCCTCCCCGACAAGAAGAACAAGGAGCAACGGAGCGTTTTATAGGAACATGGTTTCAAAAAACAGCTCGTCGAGATCAAATAATATTGGCATCTAAGATTGCCGGACCTGCAAAATTCACACAGCATATACGAACCGATAAATCCTATCTCAAAGACACTATAGACAAGGCCATTGAAGGAAGTTTAAAACGCCTTCAAACGGATTATATTGATCTCTATCAGTTGCATTGGCCGGAACGACCTACTAATTTTTTTGGTAAAAGAGGTTATGATTTCAAAAGAGGTGACCGCTGGGAAGAAAATTTTGAATCTGTATTGGACGCCCTTTACACTCATGTTCAAAAAGGATCGATTCGCTATATTGGATTATCAAACGAAACCCCTTGGGGAACGCTTCGTTTTTTGCAATCTTCTTCACAAATTCGTCCTCGTGTACGCACGATTCAAAATCCCTATTCTTTACTCAATCGTACCTTTGAAATAGGAAATGCGGAAGTGTGTCACCGAGAAGATGTAGGACTTCTGGCCTACTCGCCTTTAGCCTTCGGCGTTTTATCTGGGAAGTACAGACAGGGGAATCTCCCGTTAAATTCTCGCTTGCAGTTGTTTCCACATTACAACCGATACAGTAATATTAATTGCCAAAATGCCGTAGAAGCCTATTTCCACCTGGCACATGAAAACGGATTGAGTTTAACGGAATTGGCACTTGCTTTTGTAAATGATCGACCGTTTGTGACCAGCAATATTATTGGAGCGACCACTTTACCTCAGTTGGAACAAAATATCAATACTGCCCAATTACGTCTTAGTGAGGATTTAATTCAAAAGATCAACGAAATCCAAGAACAATATCCCAATCCGGCACCTTAATTTATAAATTTTCAAATGGGTATAGATTGAATTAATTTTTGGGTATAGGGAGTCTTGGGATTGAGGTACAAGGCATCGGCTTCTTGTAATTCTACTAACTTCCCTGCGTCCATTACCATTACTCGATCAGACATAAATTTAACAACGGAGAGGTCATGGGATATAAATAGGAAACTCAAACCTAATTGTTCTTTTAAATCATTGAGTAAATTCAATACTTGAGCTTGAACCGAAATATCAAGGGCAGCGACACTTTCATCACAAATCAATAATTTGGGTTCGGAAGCGAGCGCTCTAGCAATCACAGCCCTTTGACGTTGACCTCCGGAGAGTTCATGAGGATATCGGTTGAAAATAGAAGACTCCAAACCCACTTGTTCCAACAGCTGATAACTTCGTTGCTGTTGCGCTGAAAAGCTTTGAACAATTTGATGAACGGATAAGACTTCTACCAACGCTTTTCCAATAGTTTTATAAGGATGTAAGGCTGCAAAAGGATCTTGAAAAATAAACTGAACTTCTTTTCTCAATTCCCATAAAGCCTTACGATTTTTATATTGGATGGCTTTACCCTTGTAAAGTATTTTTCCTTGGGAAGGAGGATCCAGATAGATCAAGGCTTTTGCCAATGTAGATTTTCCACAACCGGATTCACCCACCAGTCCCAAGGTTTCTCCTGGGTACAATTCAAAATCCAATCGATGTAATGCTTGAAACGTTTTTTGGGTTCCCCAAAGGCTCTTTTTGGCGTAAATTTTTTCTAAGTTTTGAACTTGAAGTAACGGTTCTTGCTGGTAGATTTTTTGATGATGTTTTTTTCGTTCATGGGAAGAAAGGATAACAGGTTTAAAGCTTCCTTTTTGGAAATCAATTAAGGTGGGCAAACGATTTAAACGCTGCTCCATCTTGGGGCGAGCATTTAAAAGTCCTTGTGTGTAAGGATGTTGGGGGGTTTGAAAAATAGCTTTTGCGTTTCCAGATTCAACAATTGTTCCCTGATACATGACTATGACACGGTCTGCCAATTGCTTGACTAGAGCCAAATCATGAGAGATAAACAATACGCTCATTTTAAATTTCTTTTGCAAATTTTTGAGCAATTGAATAATTTCTTTTTGAACGGTTACATCCAAGGCTGTCGTAGGTTCATCAGCAATCAGAAGCTTGGGTTTACAAAGTAGAGCCATTGCAATCATGATTCGTTGCTTTTGGCCACCACTGAGCTGATGAGGGTAGGATTTTAAAATACGTTGATAGTCGAATAGTTGAACTTCCTTTAAGACACTGATAAGGGTAGTTTCTCGATCTTTAGATGATAAAGGGGTGTGTTTTTTTAAAACTTCCAAGAGTTGTTTTCCACAGCACATTGATGGATTTAAGCTGGATTGGGGTTCTTGAAAAACCATCCCGATTCGATTCCCTCGAATGGAATACCAGTCTTTTGGAGAAAGCTCACTGAGTGGAATCCCGTCAAATAGCATTTCCGAAACGTCTAAGGTTGCCTGTTTAGGTTGCAAGCCTATTAAGGAAAGGGCAGTAATGGACTTTCCACTTCCTGATTCACCCACAATAGACACAATTTCTTCTGAACCGATTGAAAAAGAAATATTTTTTAAAATAGCAGTATCTCCGATTCGAAGTGAAATATTTTTAATTTCAACTAGGGGTACTTTTTTAGGTGCATTCAATCAAAAAGAGCGTTTTTAGATGTTTTGTTTTTTTAATTCAGATACGGCATAATTCGCAGCTCTTGCAGTTAAAGCCATATAGGTGAGAGAGGGATTTTGTGTCGCTGAAGAAGCCATGCAAGCTCCATCGGTTACAAAAACGTTTGGTACACCATGGACTTGATTGTGTTTGTTCAAAACGGAAGTTTTGGGATCGTGACCCATTCGTGCAGTTCCCATTTCGTGAATCCCCTTACCAATGGGTGCATTGGAGTCGAAAATGGTTATATCGGTACACCCAGCTGATTCTAACATTTCGGCTGCTTGGGTTTTCCAATCTTCCTTCATTCTTTTTTCGTTCTCTTTGAATTCTGCATCAAAGACAATAGTGGGAAGCCCGAAAGCATCGAGTTTGTCATAATTTAGATACATATGGTTTTCGTGATAAGGCAGTACTTCTCCAAAACCACCCATCCCAATATTCCAAGATCCTGCATTGAGCATTTCCTTTTTATAATCTTTTCCGTAACCCAATTCGCTTACCACCTCAGACCAGTCACTTCGACTGGCACCACCCTGATACCCATAACCTCGAATAAAATCAAGATTTTTATCGTTTTCATACAGGTTTCTAAATCGAGGAATGTAAAAACCGTTGGGTCTTCTTCCGGTGTAGTACTTGTCTTTAAAGCCTGCATATTGTCCCGAAGCTCCACTTCCTAATTGATGATCCATTATGTTGTGACCCAATTCACCACTGTCATTTCCCATTCCATTTGGATAGCGGTTGGATTTAGACTGCATCAAAATGGCGGTTGAACCCATAGAGGAAGCACATAGAAAAACAATTTTTGAATGGAATTCCAGTATTTCTTTAGTTTGAGCATCAATTACCCGAACGCCTGTTGCTTTTTGAGTGTCTTGATCATAAAGTACTTCTGCAACAATAGAATGAGGTCGTAAAGTCATATTACCAGTAGCTTCAGCCATCGGCAGGGTAGATGAATTGGAACTAAAATAAGCTCCGAATGGGCATCCTCGATCACAACGATTTCGGTATTGACAACTCGAACGACCGGCACCCTCTTTGGTTCCCTCAGTAATATGGGCAACTCTTCCGATGGTAAGCGTTCGATCCGTAAAATTTTTATCAAGAGTATCTTTTAAGTGAGATTCTAGACAATTCAATTCCATAGGAGGAAGGAATTCACTGTCTGGAAGCTGGGGTAGGTTAAGTGCTTCACCGCTGATCCCAACAAATTTTTCTACATAGGAATACCAAGGTGCAATATCTTTATAGCGAATGGGCCAATCCACTCCGATCCCATCTCGGGCATTGGCTTCAAAATCCAAGTCACTCCATCGGTAGGTTTGTTTTCCCCAAATCAAAGAACGACCTCCTACTTGTGTCCCTCTAATCCAATCAAATGGTTTGACTTCGTCGTAATCGTATTCGGAATCTTTATTGTAAAAATGACGGTTGCCTTCATTGACTCCCCATCGTCTTTGTTTATTGTAGTCCCTTAAAACTTCCTGGGGGGTAGAACCTCTGTGTTTCATATCCCATGGATCCATATTCATGGTCGGGTAGTCTTCAAGATGTTTGACCATTCTTCCTCTCTCTAACACGAGGGTTTTTAGTCCGCTTTCACACAATTCTTTTGCTGCCCAACCACCACTTACTCCTGTTCCTACAACAATGGCATCGTATTTATTTTTGTTTGACATAAAATGGATTTTTATCGGTAAAAATTTAAACCGACAAAAAGATACTAAATTTTATTTATTAAAAGTAATTTCATTACTGTCAAGTAGAGGTTCGTTTCGAAGACGAAGAATAATTTGTGCTACGGTAACCACATCTTTTTCACAATAACTTACAATTCGCTCTAGATTTTTTTCTTTGTAATAGACTTCGGCAACCTGACTCCCGTCGATATCGTCTTTTGGGGAGGGAATTCCTAGTACATGAGCCATTAGCTTGAGTGAAGTATAGTGTTTGTAGTCTCCAAAACGCCAGAGGTGTAAAGTATCCAGATGCGGGACCTCCCAAGGTTTTTTATTAAATAATTGAAGCGTTGGAGGTAATTCTATTTGGTGTATCAACATTCTTCTTGCTATATAGGGAAAGTCAAATTCTTTGGCATTATGACCACAAAGCCGATGATTGGATTGGTTGAAATAGTGCTCAATTAATTCTTTAAAATCCATTAAAATTTTGGATTCTTCCCCATAAAAACTTTTCAATCTAAAATCTCGAGCTTGACTTCGTGGACTAAAATAACCTACTGAAATACAAACAATTTTACCAAATTCAGCCCAAATACCTGCTCGTTCATAAAATTCTTCCGCGCTAATCGTTTCTTTGCGCTGATAGGCTGTTTTTTCACCAAAATAGATTTGTTCTTCCAATGGGACTTCCTTGAAATCAGGATAAAGAGGAACAGTTTCAATATCTAAGAATAAAATTTTATGGAGATTAAGGTGTGCTAACATGGGCGTTGATTTCTAAAGTAGCATCCATATAGGTGTAGATATCGGGCGTAAAAGGGTCACCATCTGTTGCTTTGGGCCCTATACTATGTCCCAGTCGAACCAATATTAAATTTTCTTTAGGGAAAGTTATAATGTATTGTCCCAAATGTCCCCGCATCATGAAAACGGAATGTCCTTTATATTCCTTAAGCCACCAGCTGTATCCATATTGCGGGCTGTCTTTAAATCGAGGAGCAATCGATTGGGCGATAAAGGTTGAATCCAAAAGGGTTTCACCGTTCCATTTTCCATGATCTTTATATAGTTTTGCAAGACGTGCAAAATCCCGTGCATTGGAAGCAATACAACAATACGCTTTTTCCAAACCCGATTCTGCACTATCAACCTGCCAAAGGGATTCAAACTCTGCACCCATTGGGTTCCAAAGGGTTTCATACAGGTAATCTGTCAAACTTTTACCAGTCGCTTTTGCAATTACCATCCCCAAGAGTTGGGTCGATCCACTTTTATAAATAAAAGATTTTCCAGGAACTTCTTCAAAGGGTTGATCCATTAGTAAGCGCTCCAAATCTTTTACAAAATAAGCGGCAGTTGTCACGGATAATGGTGAATAATAGGATTCATCCCATGTTTGTCCGGACGCCATACTGGCTAAATCTCCCACTGTTACTTGATCTGCATAAGCCCCTTTCAGTTCTGGAATAAAATCTTTTACTGGTTGATTCAAGTTTTTGATATAGCCTTGCATGATAGCTTTTCCCAGTAGTGCAGCAACAAAGCTTTTTGCTACGGAAAAAGAATTGCTTTTGGAACTTTCATCATAGCCGTCATAATATTCTTCTAAATAAATACTATCGTTTTTGATCAAAAGAAAAGCTACGGTACCCAAATCTGAATGTTGCTTTTTGAGTTCTTCGGACAGAGTTACTTGATTGTAATTTTTATGCCTAGGCCAAGGTTGAGGATTTTCAGAAGCAGGCAACACATGATTGTCAAAATATTTATAATCTGATAAAAAGGCGGTAGTATGCCCATTGAAGTATATTTTGGAAACCGCATCTAGAAGATAGTTATATTTAGAAATATAAAGTCCTCCAAATAAGAAGGCAACAATTAAAAAAAAGATAGATAATGTTTTTTTCATTTTATGTAAGATTTAAAATGTTTTTCAGCCGTACAGATAAAAGATCAATATTACAAATCTAATGATTTTTGAATTGGATAGCCTTCGTGTTCAAGGAGACGAATTTTAGTTTGAATTCCGCCTGCATATCCAACCATTGAACCCCTTTTACCCACAACTCGGTGACAGGGAATAAGAATCAGTAAAGGGTTTTTACCCATGGCTGCACCTATGGCCCGAATCGTATTTAAATCTCCATACCGTTGAGCAACCTCCGTATAAGTTAAAGTTTTTCCTACTGGGATCGAAAGTAAGATTTCCCAAATCTTTTTTTGAAAGGGAGTACCCTTCGGGGCTATCGGAATATCAAATCCATCGATTTGTTTTTTAAAATAAGCATCCAATTGTTCTTTAGTGTTCTGCATTAAAGAGGAACATTCAGTGGTAGCTTCTTCGAGATCCAAGGAACTGAATTGCAAACCTATAAGATGATTGTTCTGTTCTTTAAGTAGAATTGGACCCAAAGGGCTTTTGTAAAGATGACTTTTCATAATTTTGATGGACTGAGGGCCGCTATTTTTTTCAAGTTATAAAAAAT
>JAYNHN010000019.1:0-12422 GCA_038108035.1 Flavobacteriaceae bacterium | reverse complement strand
AAGGAGGTACTGACTGTAGTTGGATCTATGAGGTCTGTGGAACCGAATCGTAACCCTACTAGATGATTGTTTTCTTCCTCAATAAGAATTGTTCCCAATGGGCTTTTGTATAGGTGACTTTTCATGATTTTAATTGACTTCCGGAATGCTATTTTTCTCAAGTTATATAAAATTCTTTTTTTAAACTTATATTCGTTCCATTAATCGTTTTAAAAGCAACTGGACGTGAATAAATTTAAATGGGAAGGAGTCATGCCCGCAATTACGACTCAATTTGATGCAAAAGGGACTATTTCTTTAAGTGCCTTTAAAAAGAATTTGACCCATCAAATCGATGCCGGTGTTCATGGAATCATTTTAGGGGGTACCCTTGGAGAAGCAAGTACCTTAACCGTTGAAGAAAAGGAGCTTTTACTCAAAACGACCCTTGCACATGTAGAGGGTAAAATACCTGTAATTATAAATATTGCAGAACAATCTACTGATGTTGCAGTTCATCTGGCGAAACAAGCAGAAAATAATGGAGCCGACGGATTGATGGTACTTCCACCGATGCGCTATAAGGCTATCGATGCGGAAACCGTTGCTTATTTTTCGGCCGTTGCAGAGTCCACTCAATTACCGATCATGATCTACAACAATCCGGTGGATTATAAGATTGAGGTCACACTAGAAATGTTTGCGGCTCTAGAAAAGTATAAAAATATTACCGCAGTCAAAGAGTCCACTCGAGACCTAACCAATGTCACTCGAATGATCAATCGATTTGGAGATCGATTTAAAATTTTGTGTGGTGTGGATACCATTGCCATGGAATGTTTGTTGATGGGAGCCGTCGGATGGGTTGCTGGTTTGGTTGATGCCTTTCCGGAAGAAACCGTTGCGATTTACACCTATTGTAAAGTGGGAGAGTGGGAGAAGGCTCGTACAGTTTTTCGTTGGTTTTTGCCTTTGTTGGAATTGGATATTTCTCCACAACTGGTTCAAAATATAAAATTATGCGAACTCGAAACAGGATTGGGGACGGGTTATGTTCGAAAGCCTAGATTGCCTCTTGATGGTTTAGAACAAGAAAGAGTTCAGACGATCATCAAAAATGCGATGGCGAATCGGCCGCATAATCTAGATTATAGAAACTATATTTAATTAAGATTCTTTATAAAAATGAATCAAAACGAACGATTGGTTTTTGATTGTGTTGATGGTTATACCGCAGGTAATCCGGTTCGACTGGTCTGTGGACCCAATCCTCAACTTCAGGGAGCCACTATGGGAGAAAGGCGATTGCATTTTGTGAAAGAATACGATTGGATCCGTACAGGATTGATGTATGAACCCCATGGTCACGATATGATGAGTGGGAGTTTTTATTACGATCCTTTAAATCCAGAAAACGATGTAGCCATTTTATTTATCGAAACCAGTGGTTGTTTACCGATGTGTGGTCACGGTTTAATTGGCACTTTAACCATGCTTTTAGAAGAAGAATTGATAGCCCCTAAAAAAGTCGGGAAATTAAGAGTTGAAACTCCCGCAGGTTTGGTTTTGGCAGAATATACCCAATCGGGCAAAAAAATAACCGGAATTAAATTCACGAATGTTCCAGCATATTTAGCGGTAACGGATTTGGAGATTGAATGCCCAGATTTAGGAAGTTTAAAAATTGATGTTTCCTATGGTGGAAATTTTTATGCTATTGTTGATATTCAATCCAATTTTAAAGGAATTGCTGAGTATACTGCAGGACAACTGGTAGGTTGGAGTCGTGAAATACGAAAAAAGATCAATGCACTTTATCATTTTGAGCACCCGCTGGATAAAAAAATCAAGGGTTGTAGTCACGTTTTATGGGGGGGGTTACCAACTACTAACGGAGCTACTGCTAGCAATGCTGTTTTTTATGGAAATAAAGCGATTGATCGTTCTCCTTGTGGAACAGGAACCAGTGCTCGAATGGCCCAATGGTTTGCTAAGGGAAAATTAAAAGTTGGGGATTCTTTTGTTCACGAGAGTATTATTGGATCTGTTTTTACAGGGCGTGTGGAGTCCGAAGTAGAGGTAGGGACATTTAAGGGAATTATTCCCAGCATTGAAGGAAATGCTCGAATAATTGGGTACAATCAATTGATCCTTGACCCAGAAGATCCTTATGTTAATGGTTTTCAGGTACTTTGAGTATGTCTAAGAAAAAAGTTGTTGTTGTTGGAGGAGGTGTCGTTGGTTTGTCAACAGCCTATTACCTCTCAAGAGAAGGTCATCAGGTAGTCGTAATTGACAAAGGGGATCTTCGAAGTGGAGCTTCTCATGTCAATGCAGGATACTTGACCCCGAGTCACGTAGTCCCAATGGCTGCTCCTGGAATGATTGCCAAAGGTATGCGATGGATGTTTAATGCCTCGAGTCCATTTTACATAAAACCCCGATTGGATAAAGATTTGATTTCTTGGGGATTAAAATTCATGAAGTCTTGCACGACTAAGCATGTTCAAAACTCGATGAAGACCATTTTGGACATCAATCTTTTAAGTAAACAATTGTACCTCGAAATGCAGCAGTCGGGTTCATTAGACTTTCACTTGGAGACCAAAGGTCTTCTAATGGCGTATCAGACTTCGCATGCTGAGAAGGAAGAAGTTGAAGTGGTAAAATGGGCGCGTGATTTAGGTCTTACAATCGAACAGCTTTCAAAAAAGGAAGTTCGAAAATTACAACCTGACGCTCCTATGGAAATTGAAGGTGCTTTTCTTTACCGAAGTGATGCACACAGTACTCCCGAACTATTTATGCGGAATTTAAAAACTAATTTAGGACAAAAAGGGGTTGAATTTGAGTTGAATACTTCTGTTGATGGTTTTGTCCAAAAAGGAAAAAGACTTTCTTCGGTAGTTACGGATCAAAAAATAATTTCGGCGGATGAGGTAGTACTTGCAACAGGTGCTTGGTCCGAGAGATTACTAAAACGACTAGGGATCCAACTTTCTGTTCAAGCAGGGAAAGGATATCGCCTGAATATTGAAGAAAAAACAGGTATTCAATTACCTGCAATCCTACTTGAAGCGAAGGTTGCCGTAACTCCTATGCAAGGTTTTACTCGATTTGGAGGAACCATGGAAATCTCGGGGATCAATCATTCGATCAATTCAAAACGTGTAGCCGCCATTGCACAATCTGCATCCGATTATTATCCACATCTTAAAATTTCTCAAAAGACTATAGATTCGGTTCAATGTGGGTTGCGTCCTCTTTCCCCTGATGGGCTCCCTTTTATTGGGCGGCATTCTAAGGTTTCCAATTTGGTGTTGGCCACCGGACATTCCATGATGGGATGGAGTTTGGGACCCGCAACAGGCAAATTAGTAACCGAATTGATATCGAATCAAAAAACATCTCTTTCTCTGGATCCTTTTGCACCTGAACGGCGTTATGGACAAATTTCTTTAAAAGTTTAGAAAAGCACCTCCTGAAAAACTGCTAGCATTGTAGATTACTTTCCCGTAAATAGGAGTTGTGAAACCCAATGAAAATCCCCACTTGGGTTGGATAGACCAAGCAAGCTCTCCTCCAAGAACAAAACTTTCAATATTATTGGCAAAAATGGCTCCGTTGGCATTGGATGCATCCAAGATTCCGTTGTATAGAGGGCGGATCCATTGGAGACGGGATAGGATCAAAATTTTTGATTGGAACAGTTGAGTACCGGTCTCACCGTAGAGACGGACTTCATCAGAAAAACCCTGTGTCCTATTGTTAAAACCCACGTATGTTTTAAAATAAAAATCTTGAGAGCCAATCGCATAACTTTTCCCTAAATTGAGTTGTAATAGTTGATTGAATTCTCCATCACCGGTCTGATAGCTCCCGTCCAAACCTCCTGAGGCACTACCTGAAGGGATTCCAAGAGTGAGTGTCCCTGAAAAGGCCCAAGTACCCAGTCTTTTGAACTGGTATTCGATCCCTAAATTTACATCGCCAAAATTATTAAATTCTTGCCGTGGTTCGTACTCTTTCCCGTTGGTCATGGAAACTTGAGCAAACTGATAATTTTTTACAAAAAATGGAATATAGGCAATTAAATTTATAGAATTGCCGAGACCGTATTGACCAAAAAAACTTGAAATAAAAAGTCCCCGCGTTGCGTTGGGGTCTACTTTTCCTTGGTCGGTAAAGTGCTCTTTGGCAAGTAAAGACCAGCCGCCTAATTTATAATAACCCTTCCCTTTTTCTTTTACCCATTGACTTTGGACAAAAAAAAGGATAAAGTAAAGGCTAGTGCAAATTTATATTTCATCAATCGTAAATTTTAGCTTCTCCTACTTTAACATTAAATGGCTTGCACCAGTATAAAATATATTGATAGTCCATCAAACCAATCGAACTGGGAAGTTGGTAGGTGTGAGCTCCGTTAAATACAGTAACCGCTCCTACTTCATAAGCCTGTGAGGTGGTGTTGTTATTGTTGGATAGATAGAGGTACAACCCAGGAAGCGAACTTGAAGCTTTGTAATCATCACCCAAACTGAGGATCAATGCGTCGTCCGTTTTGGTGAGGCTATAACTCCCTTCTAGAGTATAGCTACTTTTAGTCTGAAGGTTGCCCAATAAGGAAGATTCCATGATGACAATGGGTTCAATTACAGTAATTACATTAGTAGAACGGATCAGTGTATTGGAAACTTGAACCGAAACCGTAACGGTAACGGTTCCGGCACTTAGAGCCTTAAGGCTTCCGTTCTGATCGACTTCGATCACCGAAGGATTTGAACTTTCCCAAGTAGAGTTGGGAGCTGTAGTAATATATCCAGAGGAATCCCGATATTCCACTTCCAATTGAAATTGAGATTGTGTCGTGATTTGAGAAATTCCATTGGAGATGTTGATCGTGGGACTAATTGTACTCTCCATAGGAGTTTCCATTTCCATCTCCTCTTCCATTTCCATCTCCTCTTCCATGTCTTCCATCTCAGGGTTATTGATGATGACATTGCTTATGACCGTAAGGGTGATTTCATCTTTTAAAATAGATCCTTCGGTCGTAGTCAAAGTGACAACGATTTGAACTTCACCTGCTTTTTTTGGGAGTACAATACCTTCTGAATTGATTTCTAAAATTTCGAGATTTGAACTCTTCCATTGGAGTTGGGGGCTTTCTACACGATCCCCTACATTATCAAAATAGCTGGCTTGAAACTCAAATTGAGTACCCAATGTAATAGATTGGACTGGGGTGGTGATTCTAAGTACAGGGTCCACATAGTCATCAATTAAGTCCACACCCATACAAGCTACAAAAAAGCAAAATAGAAAAACAGATAAGAGTTGGTTACTACGCATGTCAAGATTTTGGTCTTGACGAAGTTATATTTTTTTGTTTGGTTGGGAAGTGTTTTTTACAGAATTTTAACAGCGTCTTCTGCAAAATAGGTAGCAATCATTTGGGCACCGGCTCGTTTAAAGCTTACCAACTGCTCCAGCATTACATGATCGTGGTCTAGCCAACCTTTTTCGGCGGCAGCTTTAAGCATGGCATATTCTCCACTTACTTGATAGGCAGCTATTGGGACATAAGTATGTTCTTTTAAATCTCGAATAATATCTAGATAAGCCAAACCGGGCTTTACCATCACAATATCGGCCCCTTCATCAATATCTCTTTGTGTTTCAATCCGAGCCTCTTCCCGATTGGCAAAATCCATTTGATAGGTTTTTTTATCACCAAAACCCGGTGCAGAGTCCAAGGCATCCCGAAAAGGACCATAAAAAGCAGAGGCATACTTGGCACTATAGCTCATGATGACGGTATCCACAAAATTCTCTTTTTCCAATAGTCGTCGAATCTTTAGAATGCGATGATCCATCATGTCACTAGGTGCGATGACATCGGCTCCTGCTTGAGCATGAGATAAGGCCATTTGTGCAAGAACATCCACAGTAGGGTCATTAAGGATTTTACCGTTTTCTACGATTCCGTCATGACCATAGGAGGAATAAGGATCAAGGGCAACATCGGTCATAACCACCATTTCCGGAACGGCATTTTTAATCATCCGAATGCTTTTTTGCATCAGTCCATTGGAGTTAAGTGCTTCGGTCCCTTTATTGTCTTTTAGTCTATCCGGAACTTTTACGAAAAGTAAAACCGTTCGGAGTTCCATGTTCCAAAGCTCCTTTACTTTTAATTCCAGTAAATCTAATGATAGTCGATAATAACCTGGCATAGAAGGAATTTCTTCTTTGATCTGTTTTCCTTCCACCACAAACAGTGGGACGATAAAATCATAAGGTGTAAGATGATTCTCTCGAACCAATGCCCTTAAACTTGCTGAACTTCTTAATCTTCTGTTGCGTTGAATGGAATGCATACAATTTTATTTAATAGAATTTCCGTCTTCAATTTCAAGCGGAGATGTGTTGCTTTCAGTTGCAGATGTATCGAGATTACGTTCTTTAGTTTGAATTGGGTTCTCTCCGTTATCTGTATCGAGTTCTTTTTGTTTTTTTAATGTTCCAAGTAACATTATCAACATAGAGGTTAAAATAACCACTAATAATACCCGCTCATCGATCGGACTCTCGGTGGTATCCACAAAAGAAACCTCTTGAAGCTGAATAAATAGCAGTATACTGATGAGTCCTCTGGGAGATAAATAAACCAATGAACTGGGTTTTACTTGAATAGTTGTTGCGGTAAAATACACATAACGGATAATCAGCATGGTCAAAACAATCAAAACGCCGTTCATAATGGGTGATAGACTGTTAAAACTCATTATTTGAACAGAGAATCCAAAAAATAAAAAGAAGAACGTTCGAACTAAAAAGGTAGATTCGGCCGTTAAAATATGAAACTCGTGAAGTCCGTTTTTGGTTTGTTCCAAGTCCAAATATCGTCTTAAAAATTGAGGCAATAAAGTCTTAACATTACTTAAAAAGATACCAAAAATAAAGATGGTTAATAGAGCTGGTAGATGGAACAATTTGCCAATGGCATAAACTAGGATCAATAAGGCGAGAATCAAAAAAAATTTAACATGATGATCAATTTGCTTTAGTAATCGAAATAGTACATAAGTGATTGCTAACGAAATTACAATTACACCCAAGATTTGCAATCCTAAAGAGACTAAAGACTCGGCTCCTATCATGGGTTGATTTGACTCGACTTGTTTTAAGGCATAATTAAAAATAAGGATACCTAGGATATCTGAAAATGTAGATTCGTAAACAATGAATTCACGCTCTTGATTTAACAGACTGGCCGCAGAAGGGATGGCGACTGCGCTACTGATGATTGATAGAGGGATGGCGTAGAGAACAGCAGTCTGCGAGGCCATTGAAAACAAGTGGCTAAATACCCATTGTAGAGCAGAAATGTTGACTACTAAAATGACCAATGCAGCTAAAAATCCTTTCAGAATAAGAGGAAGTTTTTTCCGATTGATTTCCAATTCCAAAGCACCCTCCAGAACAATAAGAATCAAACCAATGGTTCCCAGAACAGGAATCAAACTATCTAAAAATAAAAAATCATCATAACCGTAGAGTGTTGTTCCAATTCGAATCAGTATCCCGGTAAACATTAAAAGAATGACCGAGGGAAATTTTGTTTTTCTAGAAAAAGCATCAAACAAATACGAAAAAATGATCAGTAATGGTAAAACCAATAAGATAGAGAGCGTGTTCATAAATTCAAAATTAGAAATTTAAAATACGAAATTTTAATTCGTCTGTTCATTTAAAGATCGTTTATATCCATTTTTTCGGATTTTTTAGTATCTCTATCAATTGTGCTTCTTTGCTTCCATTTTTGGGGTGATAGTCATAACGCCACTGAACAGTGGGAGGGAGACTCATCAAAATACTTTCAATACGACCATTGGTTTTTAATCCGAAGAGTGTTCCCTTATCATGAACTAAATTAAATTCTACATAACGACCTCTTCGTATTTCTTGCCAGGTTTTATTTTCTGGGGTTGCGGGTAAATCTTTTCTTTTTTTGAGAATCGGGAGATAAGCATTTAGGAAAGAATTTCCCACTTCGGTGACAAAATCATAGCGATCTTCAATGCTAAAATTTTCATCAACGCGTAAGTAATCGAAAAAAAGACCTCCAATTCCACGAGCCTCCTTACGATGCGAATTGTAGAAGTAGGCATCGCACTTTTTTTTAAATGACTCGTAAAAATCGAGATCATGTAAATCACAGGCATTTTTACAAACTTGATGAAAGTGTTTGGCATCCTCTTCAAATAGATAATAGGGAGTCAAGTCTTGACCACCACCGAACCATTGATCTATTAAATTCCCCAAGGAATCATACATTTCGAAATACCGCCAGTTAGCATGAACTGTTGGTGCCATTGGATTTTTAGGATGGATGACCAGACTAAGACCACAAGCAAAAAAATCGACATCCTCAACCTTAAAATAAGCTTGCATACTCTTAGGTAATGGTCCGTGAACGGCCGATATGTTTACCCCACCTTTTTCGATAACGGCTCCTCCCTCCAGTACTCTGCTTTGACCACCTCCTCCTTCGGGTCTCTCCCAGAGGTCTTCTTTGAAACGAGCTTTTCCATCAACCGCTTCCAAATCGTTTGTGATTTGATTTTGAAGATTTTGAATGTAGGAGTAAAATTTATTTTTCATCTTTCAAAGCCTTTTTTTGGTTCAAGCTAGAGCGGAAAGTTCTTATGAAAATTTAGGAGTTGTATTCTTTTACTGCATCTACAAATGCTTTAGCATGATCGACTGGGATATTGGGTAAAATTCCGTGACCCAGATTGGCAATATAACGATCTTTTCCAAATTCATCAATCATTTTCCGTACCGAGGACTTGATTTCAGGGATGGGCGATAATAATCGTGCTGGATCAAAATTCCCTTGAAGTGTCACTTGACCTCCTGAAAGATAGCGAGCATTTCGAGCTGTACAAGTCCAATCCACCCCTAGGGCAGAAGCCCCGGAGCGTCCCATTTCATGTAGTGCAAACCAACAGCCTTTTCCAAAGACTATCACAGGGGCCTCATCTTTCAGTGCGGATACGATTTGCTGAAGGTAGGACCACGAAAAAGTTTGATAATCTTCGGGAGAGAGCAATCCTCCCCAAGAGTCGAACAACTGGACTGCATGAACTCCCGCTTTTATTTTTTCTTTGAGATACACAATCGTAGTATCAGTTATTTTTTGGAGTAGCACGTGCGCTGCCTCGGGTTGACTGAAACAAAATTCCTTTGCTTTATCAAAAGTCTTTGAACCTTGACCTTGAACAGCATAACACAAAAGGGTCCAGGGAGATCCTGCAAATCCTATTAAAGGTACGCGTTCATTGAGTTCTTGCCGGCTCATTTTTACCGCATCTATAACATAACCCAAGTGTTCATGGATATCGGGAATGATTGTTTGTTCAACATCTTGAGCAGATCGGATGGGATTGGGTATCCAGGGTCCAACGCTTTCTTTCATTTCCACGGGGATTTGCATGGCCTGCAAAACCACTAAAATATCACTAAAGAGTATAGCTGCATCCGGCCCTATTTGGTCAATCGGCATGATGGTAATTTCTGTAGCCAATTCTGGAGTTTGGCATCGAGTGAAGAAATCGTATTTTGCCTTTAAGGTCATAAAATCAGGAAGGTAACGACCTGCTTGTCGCATCATCCATACAGGAGGTCGATTTACGACTTCCCCTTTTAGGGCTTTTAGAAAAAGATTATTTTTAAGCATGAAGTTTGTTGTAATAGTTTAAAATACTGAGTAAAAGCTGATTTTCATTGGGCTTTTTTGCCGTGCTATAATTATTGGTATACTCTTTTAGTGTGCAAGCTGTGGTGGAACCAATACAAAAACCATGAACTAGGGGAGTCCAAAAATTCTTTTCAAAAAAACTTTTTACCCCCGAAGGACTAAAAAATAAGACACCCTCAAAAGGAGTTTCAATGACTTTTGATTGATGAATGGTAGAATACAATTCATGAATTTGCAATCGAATGCTATTTTTAGAAAATAGCGATTCTATTTCGGGTCTTCTAAGTGTTCCACAAAAAAAAGAAAAAGAACTATTTTTGTGATTTTTCACAACAAAATCAGCTAAAACCAGTGCATTTGAACTCATTTTCATCACTTTTAAGCCATTTTCTTCTAAAAGAAATCGTGTCTTTTCACCTACACAAAAACACTTTTTTTCTTTCAATTGAGTTTTAAAATAGGCATTTTTCAAAGACAATTTGACAGCATTTTGAGAGGTAAAAATAGCATAATCTAAGACCTTTTTAGAATCTACTGCCAGAGGGTTTATTTTTATAAATGGATACTCAATGACTGAAAATCCATGCTGAATTAAACGGTCTTTAAATTTTACGGATAGTATTTTGGTTGACAGTATTCGCATCTACAATTCCGATTTGATTTGGTGCATCGATTCTTTTCCTCCTCTATTTAATATATCAATGGCCATTTTTTTCCCAAAGTCTTTTGCCAATTTTAGGGGGATTTCATTTTTTTCGATCAAGGCTTGAGTACCGTCCAAAGAAAAAAGACCTCCCTCAAAAAAGACTTGATCATTTTTCACCCTTGCATAGGCACCGATGGGTGCTGTACATCCTCCTTCTAAGGTATTTAAAAAATTACGTTCTATATCGGCACAAACACCCACTTGAGGTTGGTGAATTTTTTTTAAAATGGTATTCAATTCGTTTCGTTCTTCTAAGCTTGCGATTCCAATGATTCCTTGAGCAGGAGCTGGAATCATCCAGTCTAGGCGTTCGAATTTTTCAGGAATGAGTCCCAACCGTTCTAAGCCTGCTTCGGCAAAAATAGCACCGCTCCAATTGGATTGTTCTAGTTTTTCAAAACGCTTTTGAAGGTTCCCTCTCAAGTTTTCTACTTGATGCGATGGATATTTTCTCAACCATTGGGCGCGTCGTCTCAAACTCCCGGAGCCAATAGTGTCTTTTTTACCCCAGACTTTAAAACTCGGATGACAAACTATAACATCTTGTGCGGAATCTCTTTCTAATACAGCCGCTATTTGAATACCTTTGGGTAGCATAGTAGGTACATCCTTTAAACTGTGAACTGCGATATCGATTCGATTATCCAATAGTGCTGAATCCAAGGCTTTGGTAAAAACTCCTTGGATACCCATTTTATATAAGGGTTGCGTTAGATTTTGATCTCCACTGCTTTCAATGGGTACCAAATCACAGGCATAGCCTAAAACCATCAGTTGAGATTGTACTTTTTCAGCCTGCCATATAGCTAATGCACTTTTCCGCGTTCCAATTCGTATCATTTTCAGGAATGACTTTTCGGTGAAAGTTGAAAAACTTCTTCCAATAAGTTAACGGTTTCCTCAGCTTTATTGGGATGCGCTCTTAAATAGGCAGCAATTTGACCCGTGAGCTTTTGAGCCATTTGTTCTGAGGCGCGTTCTTCTTCGAATTTGTTTTCTTGTGGATTGGAAAGAGCAATCTTGTCTTTAAAAGCTTTTAAAGTAGGAATGTATTTTCTGTGATTGAGCCATTCCAAAAATTCGATTTTGATTTCCGTTAGAATTTCTTCAGCTTGAGGAATGTATTTTTTTCTTTTTTCAAAAGTAGCATCGGTAATTTGCGATAGTTCATCCAAATGGATTACCTCTATATTTGGAAATTCGCTGATTTCCATTTCTACATTCCTTGGGATTGATAAATCCAATATTAGAAGGGGTTTGTCGTTGTGAATGAGATCTTTGGTCAGTGTTGGATTTTGTGCTCCTGTAGCAACAATGAGAACATCGGCGTCGTGAACTGCGGCAGCGAGTTCACCAAATGGTTTTACTACTAGGGTAAATTTCCCAGCGATCTTTTGAGCGCGTTCAAGGGTTCGATTGATCACGACAATATGATCGTTTTGGGTATGTTTTACTAAATTTTCACAAGTATTGGCTCCAATTTTACCAGTTCCAAAAAGAACGACATTCTTTTGCGATATATCCGGTACATTTTTTAAAATGTATTGAACCGAAGCAAAGGCAACAGAGGTTGCTCCACTCGAAATTTCAGTTTCTGTTTTAATCCGTTTACTAGCTTGAATTACTGCATTGATCAATCGTTCTAGAGACCCTTGTGCCAATCCCATTTTTTTGGAGCGGTAAAAACTTTGTTTGATTTGACCGATGATTTCGAAATCACCAAGAATTTGACTTTCCAGACCCGTACCCACACGAAATAAATGGCTAAAACCTTTTTCATTTGACAAAGTGTAACCAATTTTTTTAAAAGTATTGACATCACCCCCGGAGTGCTTGCAAAGTAATTCAACCAAAGTTTTTTTGTTTTCGGTCCAACCGAACAATTCGGTTCGATTACAGGTATTGATTACTAATAAGTCTGCTATTTCCAAATCTTTAGCATCTAAAAAAAGAGCATGCAATTGGGTATCA
>JAYNHN010000018.1:21373-23745 GCA_038108035.1 Flavobacteriaceae bacterium | reverse complement strand
TTTTCATTTTGAATGGACTTAATCTCATCTTGAAATTCTTGACTAAAATTGGTTCGTTCTTTTTCTAACATTTTTATTACATAGCGGTCTTTGAGAAGCTTTTTGATAATTCTTCTATACGCCTGCCAATTGTTTTCGTCAAATAAGCCCAAACGGTATTGATAAAAAGAATTGTCGAAATCTCTAAAGTTATACGCCTGAAATTGGATCACCATATATTCTTCATAATCATCCAATGGAGTTCCTTTCTCAATTTTAAAAAGAGCCTTTGTAATGCTCTCTTGATCCATTTGCATTTGATAAATTTCCATATCCGTTTCGTTTAAGGATTGTCTTATGGAAGCTTTGGCCAAAATATTACTCTGATTGATTTCCAATCCCAAAAAGACCAAAGATATCAGGATCGCAATAGCACTCACTATTTCTATAAAAAATCGGGCTTTGTTATTCATTGTTTTTAAATAGTTCTTAAAGATAAAAATCTGTTTTTTAGATTTACTTAATAATTTGAGGTATCTGATGTTGAAATTCCTGACTAAAATGGTTTCCATATAGTTTCCACACAAAATTTATTTGCGGATTGTTTTTATAAAGATAGAAATAAGCAATCTGTAGGCTAAGCAGTTTGAGAATTCTCTTTTATCTATCCATGCATTTTTTTTAGACTTTAGAGAGCGTTACATTTGTTAATAAATCATTTTTGAATGAGGACTCTACTCTTAACATTACTAGTATCAATAGGGCTTACTGCCCAGTCAAAGAAAGAAGCTAAGGAAATAAAAAAACAAGAGCGCCATGAAAGAAAAATGGAAAAGCAAAGAGAGCGGACTCAAAAAAAAATAACCTATCTAGAAAACCCCAATTGGTTAAAGTTTGATGAAAAAAATCCAGATTTAGGCACGATCATTTACGACCCTAGAATGGGCTTACCTTTTAGTTGTTCAAATAACACCCGCTGCGTCATCAAAATGATTCAAATTGTTTCCTATTGGGTACCCAGTGCCAAAAAGTTAGAAGTAAATGTAATAGATCCCTGCGATAATGATAGTTTCCTCAACAATATTATGATTGTTATCCCTAAAGAAGACCTGATGGCCATCAGACGTTTTCGATTGGATGACATTGATGCTAAAGAGAAACTAGCAGAGGATTACGATGGGTCCATGATTCCTTTACACCTTCAAAATAAATTTGAGAATCAAATTCGACAAAATTGTGGAACCTATTTAAATTAAAACAACAACACCGTTTAAAAGCACTCTCTTTATCCGTGTTTTAATTAGACCAAAGCGAAATCAAAGTTTCAAGAGAAAATTGTCCTCCGTATTTTAAACTATGGATCCCCTTTTCCAAATTCAAATCGGTATTCATATGCTCTATTTTTTAAGTGCTGCGGCCATTTCTTTAGTTTTCAAAGGCCAAGATCCAATTATGATATCCGCATCTTTTTCGTTTCGGGTACTATTTGGGGATATTTATCCCATCCTCTGATATTGGTATAACTACCGCAATGGCTAATGACGTTCCCAAAAACATCGGGGCGATGCCAAGCCACATTAAACGTTCAAATACCTTCCGAGCTGATCCTACCTATCAAAACCTTTTTTGGACCATTCGAAGGAATTTACTTTTTTTAGTGATCTCCAGTAAAAGTTCCTAAATTAAATATCTAGGGGATGTATCGTCAATGGAATCATGCTCATAACTTCTATTGCTTTTGTCCCAATTCCAAATGTTTTTCCCGCCAACCCGTTTATCACCCGGATTGATTAATACTCTGATGGTTTGTAGTATTCGTCCAAGGTGGATCATATTGTCCAACGCAATACCCCGTTGAAAGTCTTTCCCAAACAAATACCATTCTTCACCTTGTAATATAGGAAGATTCGATTTTATTTTTGGATCGTAATTGCCCGGTACATAGATTCAATAATCCTTTTTGACCCTCGGATGGAGCGTTTTGCTTCGATGCTTTTTTTATAGCCTTTGGACATCCGGTCTCACTTTAGACAACCAAGTCAACTGATAAGGGTTCCTCCAAATTCAGACTCTTATAAAATCCTTCCTCATGGCATCCGGATCAAAATCAACTTGTGAATATACAAGTGATTAAAAAATAAAATACTTCATACGTTTTTTGATTTACGATTCAAAAGCAGTAACCCCAAAACCACCCAGTTTAACCCTTGGGATCTTAAGAAACAAATAGTAAATCCTTTGAATATATAAAAAAACGAGTCCAATTATTCCCAATTAGGGTCAAAAAGTGCCAAAAAATGATAAAAATCAATTCAATAAAATTAAATTTGAGAAACGAAGGAAATGAAAAATTTATTTTTTGGAACTCTTATTCTTTTAAGCATGCTTAGTTC
>JAYNHN010000018.1:0-21363 GCA_038108035.1 Flavobacteriaceae bacterium | reverse complement strand
CTCCAAAAAATATGCCCAACTTCATTATTATTTATGCAGATGATCTGGGTTATGGGGATGTAAGTTCCTATGGTGAGGGAAGTTTACAAACGCCTAATATTGATCAATTGGCCGCTAACGGTACCCGATTTACCAATGGTCACTCAAGTTCTGCTACTTGCAGTCCAAGTCGATATGCGCTTCTTACCGGTATTTATCCCTGGAGAAACAAACAAGCAAAAATTTTAACAGGCGCCAACCTAATAGTTGATACACTAGAGATGACCTTACCTAAAATGCTTAAAGAGAATGGGTACCAAACGGGTATCGTGGGTAAATGGCATCTCGGACTTGGTGATTCCAAAATCAACTACAACGACCCAATCCGTCCGGGTCCCAACGAACTGGGATTTGACTATAGTTTTATCATGCCAGAAACGCAAGATCGAGTTCCTACAGTGTACATCGAAAATGGCCTTGTGGTAAACCATAATCCCGAAGACCCAATCGAAGTCCGTTTTGACAAAAACTTTGAAGGCCTCCCTACCGGAAAAGAAAATCCTGAATTATTATCTATGATGTGGCATCACGGACACAACGGATCCATTGTCAATAGAATCCCAAGAATTGGATTTATGAAAGGAGGAGAACAAGCCCGTTGGATTGATATAGATATGGCAGACGAATTTTTAAATCAGGCCAAAAGATATATTGATGGAGTAAAAGACAGTCCTTTCTTTTTGTTTTATACCCTGCAACAACCTCATGTCCCTAGAACCCCTCATCCCCGATTTGAAGGAGTTTCAGGAATGGGCCCCAGAGGAGATGCCATTGTCGAAGCAGATTGGTGTATTGGTGAATTGTATGCTCATCTTGAAGAAAATAATTTGTTGGAAAATACCGTGATTTTACTTTCCAGCGATAACGGTCCAGTCCTAAATGATGGTTATTATGATGAGGCTGTTGAAAAATTAGGTGATCATACGCCCTCTGGGAAATTTAGAGGGGGAAAGTACAGTCTTTTTGAAGCAGGAACACGTGTTCCTTTTATTACTTATTGGAAGGGAAAAATAAACCCTCAAGTTTCAGATGAACTCGTTTCGCAAGTTGATTTTTTAAATTCAATGGCTTCCTTAATCGGTTCCGATGTTCGATCAAGAGACGGTAAAGATTTAGCAACTGTTTTGTTCCGTAATTCAGGCTCGGGACGTAGTGATTTAATTCTCGAGGCGCAAACCAAAACGGCCCTTAAAAGTCAAAACTGGGTGCTTATTCCTCCTTATTCGGGTCCCATAAAAAACCCCAATACTAATGTAGAATCCGGAAATGCGGCGACTTACCAGCTTTACAATTTAGATGTCGATATCCATCAACAAAACAACTTAGCACTAAGCAATCCCAAAAAACTAAATGAAATGATAAAACAGTATCAACAAATTATCGAAAATTAATTCAAAAAACTAGGACTTGATGGACTCATCCATTTTTTCCCTCAACCTTAAAAATACACTTAATGAAAAATCTTTTTTTTAGTGGCTCCCTTTTTATTTTTCTTCTAGGATGCAACGAATCTCAAAAAGAAAGAATTCCTCAATATCCAATCGAGGATTTTTTTGACAACATCGCTATTTCTGGTGGTTATTTTTCTTCTTCAGAAGATAAACTAATCTACAGCAGTAATGAAAGCGGTATATATAACATCTATGAAGTAACGATTAGTGACGGAACGGTGAAACAACTTTCTTCATCGGACAAAGAATCTTTTTTTGTTCGTTCGTATGTTCCAAATTCTGATGACTTTATCTATTCTGCTGACAAAGGAGGAAATGAAATCGCTCATTTGTATCTTCAAAAAAGAGAGGGTGTTGTAACGGACTTAACTCCCGGGGAAAATGAAAAAAGTAGATTTTATAAATGGTCTCATGACAATTCAACTCTTTATTACCTCTCTAACAAACGAGACCCTAGATATTTTGATCTTTATAAAATGAAAGTCGGGGAATGGGATCCCATCATAGTCTATGAGAATACGGATAATTTATCCATTTCCTCCATTTCTAATAATGAGGCTTATCTTCTGCTTTCTAAATCAACAACCACTAGCGAAAACACCTTTTTCCTTTTCGAAATATCGAGCGGGACTCTAACCGAAATATCTTCAGAACCTGGTAGTTATTCGAGCGCCGGTTTTTCAAATGACAATAGCCGGTTTTTCTATATCACGGATGTAGGAAAAGAGTTTGCCTATTTAATGATGTATAACCTGATCTCCGGAGAATCGTCGGTCGTTTATGAAACAAACTGGGATGTTATGTATAGCTACCTGAGTAAAAACGAAAAATACCGAGTGATCGGGATTAATGAAGATGGAAAAAACACGCTTAAGGTCTTTAATGAGTCTGAAAATAAACCGATTGAATTCCCCATCTTGGATGGTGGTGATATTATAGGTCTTGAGTTTTCAGAATCTGAAAATAAAATCCGCTTGAGTGTAGGATCCTCTAAAATGCCAAATAATCTCTATGTATACGATCTAAATGACACCACTTTGGTTCAATTGACCCAAAGTTTAAATTCCAATATTGATCCAAATGATTTGGTAAGCGCAGAGGTGATTCGATACCCTTCTTTTGATGGCCTTGAGATCCCTGCTATTTTCTACAAACCGCTTCAAGCATCCAAAGAGGAAAAGGTTCCCGCACTTGTATGGGTTCATGGGGGTCCGGGGGGACAATCGCGAATGAACTTTAGTCCTTTGATTCAATATCTGAATAATCAAGGTTATGCTGTTTTGGCCATCAACAACCGAGGAAGTAGTGGATACGGAAAGACTTTTTATAAATTGGATGACAAAAATCACGGAGAAAACGATTTAAAAGATTGTATTTGGGGTAAAAAATGGCTGCAAAAACAAGACTATATTGATGCGGATAAAATCGGGATCATTGGAGGGAGTTACGGCGGCTATATGACCATGGCTGCCATGACGTTTACTCCCGACGAGTTTAAAGTAGGCGTTAATATTTTTGGGGTTACCAATTGGATCCGAACCCTAAAATCCATTCCTGCTTATTGGGAATCGAGTAGAAGAGCTTTGTACAACGAATTGGGGGATCCTTACTCGGCGGACTCCATCCGATTAAAAAAAATTTCCCCTTTATTTCATGCAAACAATGTCAAAAATCCGGTGATGGTTCTTCAAGGAGCTAATGATCCAAGAGTTCTTCAAGTTGAGTCCGACGAAATTGTGGCTGAATTGCAAAAAAATCAAATTCCAGTAGAGTATGTTGTTTTTGATGACGAAGGTCACGGCTTTCGAAAAAAAGAAAATCAACTCAAAGGATACAGTCAGATTATTGATTTTTTAGATTCGTATCTTAAAAACGATCCGACAATTCAAGTCACAAAAAAACGGGTCAATTGATCTGCTCCATTTTTAAAGACTTATAACGCTTCGGACGCTTTGGCAGTTCCCAAAAAAGAAGCTTTAAAAAACTCCTTTTCTAAAAATTCTCTTTGATCATTCATGGAGGGATTTTTTTAGACTCATTATCCCATTTGGGATATGGAAGAATGAATCAATTTGCAGTAAATCACCAAAGAAGTACCTTGAATTCGCATAGCGTCGAGTCTTGATATGAACTCACTCAAACCATTCTTAAAAGCTGATTTTGTCATTTTTTTTAAATGGTTCCCAAGAATTATTATTTTTGTAGTGAATCGTTATGTTGGAGGTTAATGTTTGGTTTGCACGATATTCAATACTTGTATGAATTTATTTTTTGGCTAGTTGCTTTTCTTGTTTTAAGAGTTGTATGGCATAAACCCAAAGTAAGATTGGGCTATGCTTATATAGTAGCAGGGTTTAATCTTTGTGCCATCGTTATGTACACACTCTCGTCCGTTTCCGGACAAATGTTACCTTTGGATGCTTTTTCATTTGGTTTTTTACATGCAATGGTTTCCGTGGTTATGCTTACCTTAGTTTACAAGGAAATTGAGGTGGAAAAAGCGGAAAAGTCTGAGTAGCTTAAAATATTCGTAGACTGTTTATTTGGAGGATAGGCTCCGTTTTATCATCTATAATTATGAAAAAATACTTTGTTTTGGCGCTTATTTTTGCTCTGGCTCTAGGAGTTTTTCTTTATGTCTACTTTGGAATAATTTTTATTATTTTTCTTCCGCCCCTATTTGTCTATTTGTTTAAGAAATACGGCTCTTAATTTTAGTTTCCTTCAGTTGTCGTTTAAAGACTTTACTCGGTTCACTATTCTACGGTAATCGTTCCGACCATTCCTGCGTGGAGAGAGCACTGATAATAATAGGTGCCTGCAGAGGTGGGCGTCCAACTAACCGTTCCATTAGACACTCCATTGTTAATAACTCCACTTAGGATATTCGAGGTTCCCGTTCCAGCTAGGGTTTTAAGATAAAAAGGATGTCCGGATGCATTTACTTCAAATTGGATTGTATCGCCCACATTGATTAGCAAATCCGGGTCGCTTCCTGAAATACTGCCATTCCTATCTGTTCCAATTAATGTGTAATTGGAACTACTGTTTGCAGTAACATCTATGCTAAAGCTCTCCGCCAAAGGTTCTTCTTGGTTTGTTTGTCCGATCGAACCCCCTACCAGCTCAATTGAATACCCAAAGTTTTGATTTCCGCTAAACTGTTCGGGTACGGATGCTATTACAATATACAACTCCTCTTCCTCCTCATTGAGAGTAAACGAATGAGTCCCCGTTAATCCATTCTCTAATTCAAAATCCGTTGTGCTATAGTTGTTTTTTCCAGCTTTTTTTACAATTCTGGCTTCAAAAAAAGATTCCGCTCCTTCCGAACCCGAAGCATCTCCCTGAAAGGTAAACGAAAAGGATTTTCCACTTGCATTCGACACTTTTACAACATTGTAGGCCCAACTTCTAGGTTGGAGCTCTTCATTGGGCGAATAAACTCCCGTGGCATTGTTCCCATCGATCTCGATGGCGAACTCATTTTTATATTCTTCGGAGGTGATCCCTACTTCGATAAGGAAATCTACCTCTTGATAAGCTCGATTCACTTGCTCTCGGGTCAAGTAGCTGAGGTTGGAAGTGTTGGCTGCCGCCCAATTGGCAAAAAAAGTTCTAAAATCGTCCCTACCGATCGCTTGGTAAAGATATTCTTGAGGGAAAAGGTCTGTGGCTGCAGAAAACCCACTGGTTATAAAGTCTTCATTGACTCCTTCGATCGCTGTCAAATAATAGAGAAATCCATGCATTGCATATTGTCTTACTTCGTACAACCAAGTCACAACGTCTTCGGGTGCTCGATTGGAAAAACTGTGCCATAGGGTAAGTTGTGGGTTTAAGACCAAGGCCGCCGCTTCCACAATGGAATTCACCAGTGAAGGTTGATTTACAAACGCAAACCACTGTGCAGTCGCTTCTGTGTACCACATGCTGTCCCCGGAATAAATAAAACCAGGTGAGTTTTGATTGTACTGAAACAGGTGAAAGCCTTCGTGATAAATGTTTGCTTCATCTACCGTTCCTCCATGTCCGGTTGTCCAATAGGGAAGACCGTAGGAATTTGTTCCTACTCCGTTGCCCCAAGAAAATGGACTAAAAATATCGTTTTGGTGATGGATATAGATATTTAGATAATAACCTGCTGCCACATTGGGTGGTTCAAACATTTCTAAATCGTTGAGGGCTTTGTCTTTGACCTCTTGCAGTTTAGAAAAGGTGAATTCGGATTCAGCCAAATGTTCGTGATCAAAATTTTTGTCCCACCAAATGGCAAAGATTCCATCGGTCACTACATTGGAATTGGATTCATTGGCAAATTCGGATCGCAAGAGTAAACCATTGGGATCTAATAATTCAAATAGCGCGTTGAGAGTTTGATCTGAATTTAGCGTAAGGGTCAATATGGGTGTGGTTGCATCATTTCCTTCCCAACCTACAAATTTATAGCCTGGGTCCGGTGTAGCAGTTAGGGTCAATTCTGTTCCTGCAGCGTAGGTTCCTCCTGAAGTAACACTTCCCCCCTGATCGGCTGTAACCGTCAAGGTATATTGAGTGGGTTGAACTTCCTGGGCTTGTCCGGTATTTAGATTGACTGTGGACTCCGAATCATCTTTTGTACAGGCAACGAATGTGAAAAATAAGACGAATAAAAACCCTTTTGTATTTATGTATTTGAGCATCAATTAAAAATAGTATTTATCAAAAATATGTTGACTTTTACGGTTTTCTAAAAGAGAGTGAAAATAGTCCAAAAAGCTTGGAAAAGGCTTATTTCTTTGTCCCTTTTCTATTTGGGTTTCTGTGTAATGGTTCGTACAGTGAAGTGATTTTATTCGTAAAAGGCATAAAAATCCTTTTAAACCTATAGAGTTCTACTATGGGATTTTACCGCTTTTTAATTTTACAATAACGGAAATAATGACGCATAGAAACGATATGGCTGCAATTCCATAAGTTGCTGCCGCTATATAATTATCCATAGGTGTTTCATCCGGATACATTCTCCCCACTACTATTAAAAGAATACCGACCCCCCAAAAGTAGCGCTCGTTTTTTTGAAAGAAATTTTTCATTGATCTATAATTTTAAGTTTTCATTAATCCAAACAATAGGTGTCTCCCTCTTTGTCTTGATTGTACACTTCTTTTGTTACGGAATCGGATCGTATTGGAGCCCTCTTGGTCAAAAGCAATGTTTAGATTGCCTCCATAAAGATACTAATTGCCATTGGATTCTTCTTTTAAGGTGATTTGACACAACCCGTTTCTTTGGTACATGCCATAACCAGAAAAAATCAGACCCCATTATTTTTTTCATTGATTAATCGTTTGTTACAAAATACTCATTCTCTTTTACTTTTCCTTCCTTTAATGTTCTAATCCTACCAATCAAAATATACTTTATTTATTTTTTATATTTTTGGAACACCCCCCAAATGGGCACTTCCTTTATGAAAAACCTACGACTTATAGCTGACATTCTCGGAACACAAATCATCGTCAAAACTACTAGTGTTTATGACACTTATTTTACATGGTTCCAAAAAGCAGTTTTCGTAGCGAAGATCCAACTTATAATGGATTTAGACATTGTTTTATCAACCATCTGCTTAATCATGCTATCAATATCCGTTTTATTAAGCAATTTATGAGAGCTATCCATCCAACAATTCAAGAAACTTATTTCGCTGTACCTAAAATTCTCTTGCAAATAAAAAAAGAGTTGTTGATCCAATTATAGTATGTCATAATACTATAAACCTATGATTTATACATAAAAAAAAGTAAAACCATATAACGGAAATAAACGCAACACTACGGATATATAGAAGTTGGCTTACATTAAAAATTCTAAATAAAAACCCAAAATTATTATGAAACATAAATTACGCATAGGAATACTTATTGATGATTATTTGATTCCCGCTTGGGCTTCCAAAATGATAAAAATTATTAAAGCATCAGAACATTCTGAAATAGTATTGATAGTCAAGAAAAAACCAACCATTAAAGAAAAGAAATCTATTTTTTATAGAATATGGAAAATGCGAAAGGTTATATTTTTTATTTTATTTCAAAAACTTGACAGTAAAATATTTAAGAATAGCAATGATGCTTTTGAACTTAAAGATATCCGAAAAATCATTGAATGTCATGAAATTGAAGTTCATCCAAAAGAAACCAAATTTTCCGACATCATATATAGCGATGACATTAAGAAAATGGAGCAACACAGCGTGGATGTATTCATTAGATTAGGTTTCAGAATATTAAGGGGAGAAATATTAAACAGTTCTAAATATGGAATTTGGTCCTTACATCACGGAGATAATACTGTTAATAGGGGTGGGCCTGCCGGTGTATGGGAAGTACTAGAAAATTGGGATGAAACAGGAGTAATTCTTCAGATTTTATCTGAGGACTTAGATGGTGGTTTTATACTGGATAAATCTACATCTTCAACTGATAAGGTCAGTTTTTGCAGAAATAGAAATAATTATTATTGGAAGGCATTATCAATGATTCCTAGAAAACTAAATGAATTATATCGTTTAGGTGAAAAGGATTTTTTTGATAGAATAAATAAAGATAAAGCCCCTTATTTTTATCACAACAGACTATTTACTAATCCAACCAATATTATTGTTCTAAAAGCGTTTTTCCGTATTTATATTCATAAATTGTATTCAAAATTAATTCGTCTTTTCTTCTTCGAACAATGGGTACTATTATTCAAACTAGATAAACTAAATAAGATTTCCACTTGCTTTTTTAGATTTAAAAAAATCTTACCCCCAAAGGATAGATTTTGGGCAGACCCTTTTGTTATAGAGAAAAATGAGAAATATTATATTTTCATTGAAGAGTTAATTTATAAAGAAAATAAAGGGAAGATATGCGTAATAGAAATGGACCAAAATGGTAATTACTCTTCACCTCAAGTGGTTTTAGAACGAAATTACCACTTATCGTATCCTTTTTTATTCGAAGAAAATGAAACACTTTATATGATTCCAGAAACTGCCAAAAATAGAACTATTGAACTATATAAATGTATTGAATTTCCAACAAAATGGGAGTTTTATTTAAATATAATGGAGAATATAAATGCTGTTGATTCAACAATTGTTAAAAAAGATAACAAGTATTGGTTGTTTTGCAACATAAAAGAGAATCAAGGTGCAAGCATATGTGATGAACTATTTTTATTTTATTCAGATTCTTTGTTTAATCAAAACTGGACAGCCCACCCTAATAATCCAATCGTTTCTGATGTTAAAAAATCTCGCCCTGCTGGAAATATTTTTGCGTTGAATAATAAGCTTTATCGACCGTCACAGAACTGTGCTAAACGCTATGGATATGGAATAACTATAAATGAAATTACAGAGCTAAATGAAAAGTCCTATCAAGAAAATACCGTTCAATCCATCTATCCAAACTGGGAAAAAGACATTAGAGCCACCCATAGTCTAAGCAACGCTGGGAAACTTACTGTAATTGATGCTATATATAGACGAAGAAAATGAAACGGAAGCTAACACGGTATAAGAATAATAGCGATTTAATCGCTAAAAAAAGTAAGTTAATATAAAAGGGGTCAGTGTTTATGAAAAGTTAGTGTGTGAAAATCAGCTACTATTCTTATACAAGACCCTTCTAAGCCCTTCATATAATCGACAAAAAAATTAGTAAGAACAATGAAAAAACACAATTACAAAATTAAAGTTGAGTGGACAGGAAACGAGGGAAGTGGAACTCAAAATTACAAATCCTATAATAGAAATCATAAAATTATATCTGACGGAAAATACGATGGAATTAACGGATCGTCTGACCCATCTTTTTTAGGAGATAAGACGAGATACACTCCTGAAGATCTATTTTTATCTTCCTTGTCGTCATGTCATATGCTATGGTACCTTCATTTATGTTCCATAAACAACATTGTTGTGACTGAATATCTAGACAAGGCCACTGGAATAATGGAAGAATTGGAAAATGGGAGTGGACGATTTATTGAGGTGACTCTTAATCCAACTGTTAAAATTACGGATCCAAATGAGATTAAAAAAGCGAACAAATTGCACGAAGAAGCAAATACAATGTGTTTTATTGCTAATTCTTGCAACTTTAAAATTAAACATAAGCCGGATACAATAACGTAATGGGAACGACTTATACCCGAGTAAGTCGCTTATGCCTTTTAAAGTGCCGATTATACACTAGAGATTGAATATTCAATAAAAATCACATTTTCAAGTTTAAACTTCCAGCGAACGATTTCTTTTTAACTCTGTTCAGAAAGAAACTGATGAAATAAACTTTAAAGAATTGGCTTTTGGAAACTTTCTAAAATAAATAAAGCCCTACTTCCATCGGTCATAGTACTCATATCCAAACTCGTGACCAATCTTTTATTTAGTTAAAGGGTTTTTAGTATCTTGTTAGAGTAAATCTATAGTACATGAAAGGTCTAAAAATACAATCCCAAATCCCTTTATTTCTTATTAGCTTTGGAATTCTTCTATTGGTAAGTTCTTGCCAAACGCAGATTGCTACTCCAGAATCTGTGGGTCTGTCCGGAGATTCCTTAAAAATAGCTACACAACGACTGCATAAATATGTAGATGAAGGTAAACTTCCGGGAACCTTTGTACGGATCATTAAAGACGGTAAGGTGGTATATAATGACCAATACGGTCTGATTGATATTGCCAAGAATAAGCCCGTAGAAGAACAATCATTGTATCGTATTTTTTCGATGACCAAACCGATAACCGCCGTTGCGATCATGACACTTTACGATCAAGGAAAATTGGACTTGGACGACAAGGTCTCCAGATACATTCCTGAATTTTCAAAGACAGAGGTGTATAAAAATATCGATGGAGAACACACTACGGAACCTCAAAAAAATCCCATGACCCTACGTCATTTGTTGACGCATACCTCCGGAATTCCCTATGGATGGGAATCGAGTTATACGGATTCTATTTACAATGCTCGACAACCCATGCGACAAGATTGGTCTATCGAGGAAATGTCCAAAGATCTAGCTAGCATCCCGTTAAAATTTCAGCCGGGGACCAAGTGGAATTATGGTTTGGGTATTGATGTGGCCGGCTATATTGTTGAAGTAGTCTCCGGAAAAAAACTTGATGCTTATTTTAAGTCCGCCATTTTCGATCCACTGGGGATGGATGACACCCGATTTTATGTCCCCAAAGAAAAAATGGGGCAATTATCCGAATTGTACACCCGAGATGAAAACAATAAACTAGTAGTAGTAAATGATCCTGATATGCAAAAAAAGATTGGGGCTCATTCCCCTCCCAAACTCTTATTGGGTGGAGCCGGATTAATATCAACACTTACCGATTACGAAAACTTTTGCCGAATGCTTCTCAATAAAGGAGAATTAAATGGCAAAAGAGTCTTGTCTCAAAAAGCTGCTGAGATGGTTATAACCAACCAGTATCCGGATGAAATGAAGGCAATAACTGAATCCGGACACGGTCTGTCCGGCACCGTTAATCTTGAAAATGGAGAATACAATTGGGGTGGAGCTGCTTCTACCTCTTTTTGGATCAATCCTAAGGATAACCTAATCGTTATTTGCTACACTCAGTTGTTTGCTTCACAAACTACTTACGCTAGCGAATTCAAAGCCACTGTAGATCGAGCAATCATTGACCAAAACTAAATTGAATTTTTTTTCTATTTGAAAATAGTCTTTTATCTTTTTTAATTTATTGATTAGTTGTGTATTAACGTATATAAAATAAAGTTATACTAGCAACCAATTTGTGTCTTGTTTTTCCATAAGTAAGAAGTGAATACATTGGATTTCCAAATGATTTTCGTTTCGTTTGACCCCGTCCCCCAATTTAAAAAAAATCCGTTTTATTTATTTTTTTATACTTTTATTCTACTTACAGACTCAAATCACACAACTCCCCAAAACCTACTGCTGTTTTCCGTTTTGTTTTTTGGGATTGGGATATAAAGGAAATAAACGCTAGGGTGTTGAGTTACCTAATTTGGGTTGCCTTGAACTAAAGGATAACTATTTACAGGAGTTCGCATTACATCTTGTCAATATCAAAAGCCCGTTAGATCCAATTATTGAAAGCCAATATTCTGAAAACCAATAGTTTAAAATAATTAAAAACGATTAATATATAATAGGAATAAACGCAACTATGCGGATATATTCAAGTTGTATGTAATTCAAAATAACGATATGGAAAAGATTAAAATTAAATCAAAATTGATCAGAGAACATTGGGAATTGATTAGTTCAACTTTTCATAAAGTTTTAAAAGAGTTTCAAAAATGTAAACAAAAAGAGGTTTTTGATGACGAATGGAAATATGATACTGTATTTGACGTACTACTTGAAGAATGGAATAGAATTTATCCTAGTTACGTTTTATTACCTATTCAAGAAGAGTTAAGAAAATTGTTTTTCAAAGTTCAATCCAAAGAGTTTGAGAAAGAAAAATACATTTCTTCAGAAATTGATATTTTCTGCGTTTGGTATTACACCTGCCAATATTTTTATATTTTCATAGAGCCTTTTAATTTATCAGAACAATATGAAAAAAACCCACGTTTTGATATAAATACTAATGATAAAAATTTATTATTATTAAGAATATTTGGTGCGATTTGGGATGAAATAAGCTCTGTCGAAGATCCAGAATCAGGGGAATTTGGGGAATTTGATTTAGAGGAGTTTTATGATGCAGAACTAAATCTTTTACATTTTTTTGTTTCAAAATGTTGGAATGACGTAAAAGCTATAACGAAAACCAAAGTTAAAGCGATTATGAATGAATCTACTGGCGCAGGTGAAATCTATTATTTAGATGAAAACAGATATTTAAAAGATGAAAATGAATGGAAAAATCTAACTACACACAACAAAATATAAACCGTTCCCAATCAAGAAAAACACGAAACTTGTAATATTTGTTTTTTGCATCGTAAAATTAACTCTTCATTTAATTGCTGACAGGAATTCTGGTTTTCAAGGAGATGAACTGCTTCATATCGAAACAGATAATCATCTTGCATTTGGATTTATGGAATTTCCGCCAATGATTGGGGTTTTAGCATTCATTCAAAATCTATTCCAATCAGGATCCGTTTTTATCCATCATATTTTTTCGCATATTGCTGCACTTCTCATTCTTATTTTAGTTGCCAAAATCACTGTTGAGTTCGGTGGTAAGACAAAAGCCGTTTTCTTGGTTCTGATGTGTATTATCATCGCCCCAGCCTTTGGACGTTCGCAAAGTTGTTTCAACCCGTGGTTTTCAGCCAATTGTTTTGAGTGCTGAACTTCTTCTTTTTGACCGAATATGTTAAAAGTCTTGATCGAAACTATTTATGGTTGCTAACAACTGGTACTGCCATGGCATTTTTGACTAAATACGATGCTGTGTTTTTTATTTTAGGAGTTTCATCTTTGCTGCTTTTTAAATCGACAAGGCAAGTATTGCTAAATCACAAATTTTGGTGGAATATTATCATTTTTATCCTGTTGGTAAGCCCAAATATCATTTGGCAAATTGTCAATGATTTTCCTGTTTTGAAAATGTTTGACCGACTTTATGAAACCCAGTTGGACAAACAAACCCCTTTAGAAGTCTTACAAGGCATTCTTATGGCGCTGAATCCATTGACATTGCTTATTACTATTCCTGCAATCATTTGGATGTTCCATCATTCAATGAAAAGCTATAGACCGTTAGCGGTATCAATTCTGTTATCTATTCTCTTTTTAGCATTCAATCAAGGAAAGGGATATTATTTTTATCCTATTGCACTGACAATTTTACAATTTGGTGGCGTTTTTTGGGAATACTTTATCCTACCAAAAAGAGTATGGTTGATTTATCCAATTGGAGTTCTACTTGCATTTGGTGTCATTTTGATTCCATTTGGTATGCCTGTATTTCCGTTGGAAAGTTATTTGAAACATGACTATCCTTATGAAATCAGAGATGTTGTAAAGGGCGGTCAATTCAATGTCAGGTTTGAAGAAAGGTATACAAAAGAAAAATGGGCTACTACATTAAATGAATTAAAAAATGTATACGATAGCTTACCCAATTCAGAAAAAAACAACACCCTAATTTGGGGAAAACATTACGCACAGTCAGGAGCAGTCAATTTGTTTAACGTGAAATATGATTTACCAGAGGCATTTTCTTTGCACGGAAGTTTCTACAATTGGGTTCCAAAAGGAGAAATGCCTGAAACAACAATATGTTTGGGTTACAATATTGACGATTTTTTCAACGGGTATTTTGAAGAAATTATTAAAGTAAAAACCATTTATTATCCCTATTCGTAGAATGTAGAAGAGTTACATCAACATATATATATCTGCAAAAAACCCAAACAAACATTTAACGAGTTAAAAATATTATTTAAAGACCGAGTATATGAATGAAAACCGCACCCAACGTATATAAACCATTGTGGCTTAGTGCCAGATCTAAATAAAAGTATAAATCAATGACTCATTTCTAAGCGGAATAATCCTGTGGATGATTCCACAATGAAATTATTTGCAAGACCGTTAGCCATAATTCTTTGATAAAGTGCCTTTTATTGGGAATTCTGCTGACAAAGAGTCAATGAATAAAAAACTAATCCATAGGCTCCTTAAAAAAGGTATCTTGAAATAAGAGAATGATCCGGAAATAAAAGAATTGTTCGTGAGTCCATTGTTTTTGAAAAAAATATCTACATAGCGATTCCTAAAATGGATTCGACTTCTATTAGGTCTTCGTTTAAACAAGCCGGAATACCTTTGATCAAAAAAGCTCATCTAGACATTTGTCAAATTCGTGATTTAATTTATTTTCTGAGTGAAAATATTGGTGTCAACAATACTTTTCCAAATGGTAATGATTTGAATGATGAAGACTTAAATCAAAAATGATTTTTGACACTTTTTATAAATTTTCATTTGTGAGAAATCCATGGCTAGAGCAGTTTCTTTATACTATATAAATGAGGGCACACAATTAAAAGATAAGATTTCCTTTAAGAAGTTTTGTGAAAATCATATCTACGCAAATGAACCTGCAGAGCGCCAACCTTGCATAAAAATCAACTTGATTGGTTGACTTTAAGTAATGGACAAATTTTAGTAGACGATCTGTTTAAAATTGAAGCGTTTCAAAAAGCGTATACTGAAATTAAAATCAAAACTCAAGGCCTCGTGGAATTAAACATGAATCCTAAATCAAAGTCTACCGTTTATAGGCAAATGTTTAATGATAAAACTCGTAAGATAGTCTCAAAACGATTTGAAAAAGATATAAATTATTTCAAATACACATTTTAACAATAAAATCATGCCTTAAACAGTATAGTCTACTTTCTCATCATTTGTCATACAAACCATTTCCAAATCAAAATGGATTGTTTAAACCCTAATTCATATCCTATAAATCGTTTTCTTATTATACCTTTTTGATCTATTCAGAATTTAAAAAACCCAAAATAGATAATTTGGCTACCTGATTAGGATCGCTTGCTATAAATGAGTAAAAACAGAAACTATTTATTTCATCCCTGATCTCGTTTAAAGCTCTTGTGGTTCCTATGAGGGCATGGATTGGAACCCACATTCCAAAAATTGTTTAAATTTACCCCCAGTCCCGTGTAAACTGGGTCAATAATAGAGTTGCGGGTGGAGAGAACGCATCCTGAAAAATCGTTACAACCGTTTACTTATTATTCTTTTGTTATGAGATCACTAACCTACCTATTGTTGTTGCTTTTTATAATCAATTCTTGTGGAGCAGCAAAGTATTCAAAACCAAAAAATAAGGTTACAAAGACCAACGTCTTACCCCCTAATGTTAATTCTAATAAATATTCTAAAAAAAGGAACCCTTAAGTTATACTTTTAAAAAAATCTCACAATTCGGAATGCTTTTATTGGTCTAACAGAATCGTTCTAAATAAAAAAACATTTTACAACGATCCGGACTTTGATTTTTTGCTACTCCAATCATAGATCCATTTAACAATGGATAGAGCCGCTTTAAGAAAAACAAATGTGATCACAAGCCATTCGAAATTACCTAAGAAATAGTTCACCCCATCCGCATTGGACGTTTTCAACAGCACTGGTATTGAATCAAGCAGGCTCCCCAATAATTCTAAAAGCAATTGAACAACTTTCATGGACAAAATAAAAGAAAACAAATTGATTAAAGGATTTGGAATAAATGGGAGGAAATGGAGCACCGATTATTAACGCTGTTTTACTGGGAAATCCAAGTTACAAATAGGCGTGGATTCTTTTAAAAGTAAAATGGACTCGAGTGCTAAAAAACTCATTGCGTTTAATAGATTGAAAAACAAGTTGTTACTTGATCTTAAAACAGTTAATTCGATTGAACAAAAATTGCGGATAAACTATAATCCGTATCCACCTGGATCGTTAAAGGATTTTCAGATGACTCAATACCCATCCATTCTGAAAAAACATAGCCCTGTTCTGAAGTAGCAGTAATTTCAATAATTTCCCCAGATTTATAATAACCTCCACTAGTGTTAACAGTTCCTCCCTCAGAGGAAGTAATGGATACAGAATAAAATACCGGTTCAGTAGGTATATTATTTTCTTCCAAATCGTCAGCACACCTTATTAAAAGAAAAAAGACTACCGAATGAGCCATGATCAATCTCAAATATTCCATGAAATAAAAATAAAAAATAAAAAGCTTACTTCTTAGTAAACTGCATTCGATCTCAAAGTTAAAATGTAGATTTTCAGTCTCCGAACTTTACAATGAAGATCTGTCGATGAAAAAAAATCCTCCGTTTCGGAGGGTTTTAAATCTAAATGGATCTACTACTCTTTAGCCATTTTACCTCCATCATAAGCTAATTTTAGGAGTTGCATATACAATCTGAAAAAGTCATAAAGAAGCAAGGGCAAGATGAATAGAATCGGAATGATTACTGAATAAAATTATTTGGTCAAAAACAGCCATTATTCCAAAAGCAAAGTTTCCTACATTGATTAATACTCTATTTTTTTTAAATACTCCAAAAAGAGTAACTAGCGTTGTTGCTCTAGGGATGCTAATTTTAATAATCACTTTAATTTGATTTATGGTTAATGAAAACTCAATTATCTAAAATATACAACATCTAAAAACCCGAGACTTCATGATGGGGTTATACGATGGATCGCCCTTTAAGGGGGGGGGGTTGAAAGGATCAATTCGGTTAAAAAAATAACGTGTTAAGATTCCTTAGAGGTTATTTATTGTTTTCCTTATACTTCTTGGACAATAATGCATTCCCCGAAAAACTACCTATTAATATTATTATTAAATGAAATGGAAATCGTTTAAAAACGGTTTTTGATGCTATATCATTTAATAAAATAAACCACGTAATGGATAAGATCAACCCAAAAACCGTAATCTGAATATGTTGCTTTTTAGTAAATCGGAGTTGTTGTTTTTCCCACCAAACATTAAGTTTTTTCATTTTAATTGATTTATAGTTTTTATATAAATATATATATAAAAAGCAACTAAATGCAAAGGATCTGCCGATACCATGACAATAGGGGAATATTTATTCGTTTTTAAAAATTTCACTCAAAGAAATTTCAGGAACTAAGGATTCAGGGTTTGTTTTAAAATCGTTTAGTCTTTGATAAAATTCGCTAATTGTAATTCCAAAAACTTCTTCAAACTTTATTTTCCAATTTGCTTGGTTAGGGTCAGACTCCCAATAACGTTCAAAAATTATTAAAAACGATTCTTTTTCGGGATTCCCTTGCTCTTGAAGAATCTTTGCTAAAGCTAAATTCATAAATACTGAGATATCCCCAAATTGGGGTAATGATCTAAAAAAACCTTCATAAGATTCATATTCTTCAACATTCTGAATTCCGTCTTCTAATGAATCTTGATTTAGGAAATTCAATAGATAGTTTGAATCATTGATAAACTCTTTCATATATAAGGACTCAATTGTAGCAGCTTGCCCTTCGATCATCCAAAATACACTCTGATCAAAGCCTTGAGATTTAGACATTTGAAAAACGTGAAAGAACTCGTGTGCCAATAAGGCATATTTAAAGTTATTTCCATCGTTAAAATCGTATTCCTCAGACATTTCAAGAGACATTACTAGATGATCGTCTACTTCTCCGCATATACATTGCTCTGTTTCGCCTATAATAGAGGAAAATGGTTTAAAGACATCCTCTCTGATCCAAGAATAAATATTTACACCATTAATTTGAAGATTTATTCTACTATCATAGTATGGAGCTATCGGCATTAAATTATTTAACGCTGGAAGTATCGATTGAATCGAATCTTTAAAATAACTATACGTATCCAAACTGGAATGTAATTTATATTCAAATTTAAAAACGGACGATTCGGAAGTTTGCGTTGCTGGGTCTTCATCAAAAGCTGATGATTCAGCAGTTGGAAGCGATGTATCTTCCTCCTCAGTAGAACAAGCATACACGAAAACAAATAGAATGAAAAAAAATAAAAGTACAGATAATGAGAAACGCATACAGAACTGTTTATGATTTATTCAAATTTAAAATTTAATCTAGAGAATGTAAAATATGATTTGATTAACCCAATTACCCCAGCAAAAAGAAGTGTTCATCTTGTTTTAAATAGAGCTATTTAACTCTATTCCATTCTTTCAAGAATGAATTTGAATCTAGTAAGATAAAAACGGAACGTATAAGTTGCTTTAAATGTGAAAAATCTTTTTTTAAAAATCCCTCTGTTCTTCTCAAATGAGTTGATTTTATAGAAATCCGTTAATTACCATGACCCGAAAAGAATCGCAAGAAGCGAACCCTTCCTTTTGTTAGTGAAGAGGGCACTCGAACCCACGCCTTCTTAACTGCTGATTAAGTGATCTAATTCATAGATATATGTAAATCAATAATTATTTCAATATTTTCAATGTATGCAAGGGGTCTAATTTTATTGACATTAATAATTTTAAGGTCAACTAATGGGTCCCATTTTGAGGTTTTTAACTTTTAATCGGTGTGATAAACTTACTCTGAATTTCATCAATAGTTTCTGGTAAATAAGAGAATCCCGAATTTAATGCAGAAAATAAAACGATAGCTAATAATAAGGAATTGCTTTTTTTCTTAGCTTTAGATCTGTCATTGACTTTGGATATTTATTTTTCAATTCAGTTGCATTAATAAATCATAAATTAATTAAAATGAAGAATATCTGGATCCTATCTTTTTTTTTGGTCTTTTTCATTTCTTATAGTCAACAAGGATCTAATATATATTTAGATGAAGTAGTTAACTCAGCTAAGGTGATTCCAAAAATTTACATAAATGATAAAGTTTACTCATTTAGGGAAAGAGATACATTAATTAAAAAGCTGTTAAGATCCGCCTTTTGGAGAGATTTTCAATTTAAAATTCCTCTGGAGGATTATGAAACTGGAAACAAATATTTATTTGAAAGTGAAGGTTCAACAAGAGTCTACATAAATAATATTGAATTGACTAAAAATCATCTTTTCAAAACCTATCTAAAAATAAGAAACCTATCCAAAAAAATCAAAAAAGTTGAAATTAGAACTCATAGAAAGGAAGCGAATAACACAAAATCTATAGCTCAAAAAAAAAAAATTATTGTTCCACTTCAAAACACAACTGGAGCAATAGTCAACGACGCCATTATTTCTTTACCAACACCATTGAATACCAAAGAACTGGCTGTTGTTACTCATATAAAAATAATAGCCCATATGAATCCGAAGACATTATATAATCGAACGTCATATAGAAAAAAAATTCGTGCCATAGAATTAGAACAAGCTGGATCAATTGCCCTTGAAGGCGTTGAAGTTGTTAAAAACATAAAAAAAGATGGAATTGTATATTCACCCATTTATATTGATGGACAACTATCATTTCAGGAGGACGTTAAACTAACAGAATTAGCAAGAAAAGCAAAACGTTTTAAACAAATGGGGCTTAATGAATGGGGTATTGATGTAAATACAGATTCCTGGGCTTTAGCCCTAAGAGCTCATTTTAAAGGGCCAATATCTCGAAATGGACTGCCTATTTTAGTGCCTACTTTCTCCGTTTTAAATCAAGCTCTTCCTTTATGGGTCGTTGATGGAACAGCACTAAGTGAACCTCCACAGAATGTTAGAGGCCTTACTCCATTTATTAGAGAGGTAAAAATATTAAAAAACTCAGAGGCTTCTTTTTATGGTTCAAGAGGTGCAGCGGGTGTTATTATATTAAATACATCAATTGGATATGAAGCTAACTTAAATGTGAAAAAAAGTTTTAATGTAAAAGGGAAAAAAAATCGTGATTTGATGATGGAGTTTCAAAAATTTGAAAGTCAATTTAAATTGAAATTAGAGCAATTAAACAATGAAAAAAAATATGCTTTAGAAAATAATGATATAATTAGAATCGATTCTTTACAAAGATTATTAGACAAGACTCTTTTTAAAAGTTATTTATATACAGCTAATTTTGCCTTAGTAAATTCTAATTACGAAATAGCACCCTATTTAGCTTTCACAAAAATAAGTGATGCTAATATTTCATTGTTGGATTCGATTGCAAAAAAACTATCGCACAAAGTAAAAAAATCAAGGTATGGTAAAAAATTTATTGCTTTTTTGGAATCAAGAAAAGAATTTCAATAATTCAAATTTGAAATCACACAATTTTTTGAAAAAAAATTGTTGAAGATTCTTGAAGTATTCGTTGACGTTAAAACTTATTGAATTTCATCTATCCAGTTTTCGCAATGTTGTTTGTCATTTAATGTTTATAACACTTTAGCAACTTAAAACTAAATAGAAAATCTGCGAGGTCTTTTATAATTAGGCTATCTATAGCAAAAAATTAAACGCGGTGTTTTAGCTAGTACTATTTTATTCCATGACGTATACCCTTTGAATTGCCCATTTGTCAGAATAACCTAAAGTCCATTTTAGAGTTGCCAATTCTTTATCAGTTGATAGACAGGTGTCAAGTTGAGATTTGATTTGTTTTTCATTCATATTCTGACCAATAAACACAATTTCATTTTTTCTATCACCAAAGATTTTGTGCCAATCTTTCTCAATTTCATTTTGGTTCTCTATGAATGTTAAATTTCGAATTCTATTTTCAAAATTCATACTACTCCACCAAACTCCAGCGCTGTCAGCTTTTAAAGAGCCTCCAGCTTGTCCCCAAACTAGTGCTTGTTCAGGGCGAGATGCTAACCAGAATAATCCTTTACTTCGTATAATATTCGTTGGGAATCTCTCTTGAATAAATTCTGAGAATCTTATGGGATCAAAAGGTTTTTTACTTCTATAAACAAAAGAGCCAATTCCATATTCTTCTGTTTCTGGTATATGTTCCTCTTTATTTAATTCCTCTATCCATCCTGCACTTTGTTCAGCTTCTTCAAAGTTGAAAAGTCCCGTATTTAATAATTCTTTAGGATTAATTTTGCTAAAACGTGTTTCAAGTATCCTAGCTTTTGGATTAAGTTTTTGAATGATCTCTCTTAAAACACCTAAGTTTTCTGATGTTACTAAATCTGTTTTATTTAAGAGAATAACGTTAGCAAACTCTATTTGGTCAGTTAGCAAGTTGACTAGGGTCCTGTAATCACCATCGATATTAGTAAGCTCTCTATCTAGTAATGTGTCAGGGCTTCCAAAGTCTTTAAAAAAATTAAAAGCGTCTACTACAGTTACCATAGTATCAACATAGCTGAATTTGGAAAGATCGATCCCATTTTCTACATCTACGAACGAGAATGTTTGGGCGACAGGAATAGGTG
>JAYNHN010000017.1:14133-24078 GCA_038108035.1 Flavobacteriaceae bacterium | reverse complement strand
TCGAAGACCCTTACAAAACTGTAAGGGTCTTTTTTTTGTCCTATATTTAGGTAGAAAGTAAAGGAAGTAGGGACCGACAACGTTTATCCTCCCCTCGATTTCTCTACACGCAAAAAGTTAGTAGTGTAAAACAAAAATTTAAACAATGAAGGCTTTACTCATAACTTTTTTGCATTGAATGATCTCTTTTGCGTTAAATGTTAATATTTTTTTATAATTCGTCTTTTTATTTTATTTCCTCTTTTAGTTTTAAACAAAAAGGAATACCCAAAAAAGGATTAAGAGTTAGTTGAAATGGTATCATATATTTCTAACCATTGTCTTACGATTGGATATATAATAGGTCACCAAACCCACAAACACAAACAGAAGACCTATTAAACTCTCTTTTGTTCGTTCGATTAGCATGTTCATCAATATCCACGAGCTGAAGAGTATAAAAACAATTTGAAGAAAGGGTTTTAAAGGGCTGATAAAGGCATCTTTTTTCCCCTTTAACCAGAATAAAGAAGTTACGGTCAGAGTACCCATTAATTGCAGTATAAAGCCAGCGTAAAGCATGACTTCCTCAAAACTTCCACTAAGGGTCAATAAAATGCTTATAACAGCCTGTAACCAAAGTGCTCTGACGGGAATTCCGTTTTTGTTTTTCCTTGCTATAAACTTCCAAAGTCCGTGATCTTTTGACATGGCAAATGTAACCCTAGAGCCAATCCACAAGTAACCACTTACGGTAGCAATTAATTGAATCGCTATAAAGTAACTGACCCAATTCCCTTTTGTTTTACCCAAAACATTAGTAAATGCGATAGAAGCGACTTCAACTTTTCCTTCTATTTGGTCAATTGAGACATGTTTTAAAAAAACTACCTGAAGTAATACGTAGAGAACCGTAACTAGTAAAGTCCCTACTAATAATGCTTTTGGGAGATTACGCCTAGGGTCTTTTATTTCATCGACTATATAAGCTGCAGAATTCCACCCCGTATAAGCATAAGTGACGTATAAAAGTGAAACGGCGAAACCGGGTAATACAATTTCATTGGTCCAAGCACTACTTAATTCAATTGCGGATCCTTGAATGGGTTTCCAACAAAAACCCAGTAGTATAAGAGCTAAAACAAAAGAAACTTTTATTAAAGTGGATAAATTTTGGAATTTACCGCTTTGTCCAATACTTACGGAATGTACTGCGGTCAATAAAAGAATGATTAAAATTCCAAACCCATCATTAAATAGTGATGGATTTATGGGATTGAGATAACTTTTCATAGCCATTACTGAAATCGCAATTGGTGCGGTAAAACCCACGGTAAGTGATATCCAAGCATATAAGTAACCTGCAACTGGATGAATTAACCGGGAGAGAAAAATATAATCTCCTCCTGATTCGTCAAAGTTGGTTCCCAACTCCGCATAAGTTAAAGCCCCAATAAGAGCGAATATTCCCCCAAGTGTCCATAGCAAGATAATGCTCCATGTATTTTGAATATCAGCCAGTTGATAACCAAGACTTGTAAAAACGCCTGTCCCGATCATATTGGAAATAACCAAAGCCGCTGCCGTTTTCCAGCCTATTCTATGTCTTATCTTCATTTTTTTCAAACGAAAACATATGGTTTTTAAATTAGAATAAAGATAGAACTACTAATTTTCATTTGCAGGCAAAATTTATTTTATTGAACTATTTAATACGTTTAAGTTTATTTAAATCCCGGAATGCTTACCAAACACCTTTAAGTTGGTTTTTAATATAGATTCTTGATAAAGAACAATCTGCTAAGGTTGTATTCAACATCTAGCATATTTAAATTTCGTTTTGTTTTTAAAAGCCTTTAATAAATTAAAATACTTTTTTATTTTACAGAGATGAAAAGAAAGTACCCAATAAATGAAAGAAACACATAGATTAAAAAGCGTCGAAAAGGGTGCGATCTTCTCGGATTGTAAGCGATATCGTTATCAGCTATGGCGAATTTGGGATCAGACCCAACCTAAAGTGTTATTTATTATGTTAAATCCTTCAAAGGCAAATGCTGAAATAGATGATCCTACAATAAGAAGATGTATGGGTTTTGCAAAATCATGGGGATATGGAGGACTATATGTTGGAAATCTTTTTGCTTATCGGTCAACGGATCCCAAAGGGTTGCTGTTAGCAGAAGATATAAGGGGAACGGAGGGACTTAATCATTGGATACAAATGAGTAATTTATCGGAAAATGTGGTTTGTGCATGGGGAAATTCTTCCTTGATTCAAAAATTAAAACCAAGACTGGAGCTTCTAAAGACGTTGGATAAGCCTCTCTTTTGCATTCAAACATCAAAGGATGGAACGCCCAAACATCCTTTGTATTTAAAAATGAAACAAAAACCAATTCCATTCCATTTTTAATGTAAATGATTGATACATCCTAAGGAATCAATTCTTCCAAGGGTTTAGTTTTTGCAAAATAAAAAAAGCCCCGCCGCAAGAGAACGACGAGACTTTTCCACACAAAATCAAAAAAAAAACGAATTAAAAATCAAACAAAGTAGGATAAAACATTTTTATGGATGTAATGAGTTAAGGAGGCATCGGATTGTTTTGGGTGTTGAAGCATGTGTTGATTGAAAAAGTTTAGTTTCAGATTTTCAACGATAAAGTAAGAACATCCTGGCCTCCAGGAGGGATTTTGATCAACCAACTTAATATTTTTATAATTTAAACTCTGAGTAAACATAGTTTTTTATTTACTATCACGAAGATTGGAAAAATAACTTAAAACTCCCTATAACAAGTAGTTACAGGTGAGCTGTTTGTTTTATGTGGAAGTATTTAAGTAAGGAACGGAAAATTAGTGGTTTAAAGTATATAGGAAATACCCAAAGCAGTTAAGATGGTAATGAATTTAGTAAAGTTAAAGGTATGTCCCTGATTGCTTTCAAATAATATAGTGGTCGAAATATGCAGCAACATTCCGATAACGATGGAAGTGATGGGTAATTGCCAATTGATAAGTGTTTTGAAGTTAAGAAAAACAAAACCTCCAATGGGACTCATTAAAGCAAAAAGAAAGAAATAGAATAGTTTGTTTATTGTACTTGAGCGGGAATTCCATATGATAAAGAAAAGAACCATTCCAATAGGAATTTTATGAATAAAAATACCCCAAACTAATTCCGGTTGTTGACTCAATGGCAAACCTTCTACAAATGCGTGGATACAAAGACTTAAAAACAAGAACAGTGGAAATTTTTGATCTGATTTAAGATGGGAATGTCCGTGTTCTGCTCCTTGTGAAAGGTATTCCAAGAGAATTTGTAAACTCAATCCAACACCAATCCACCTGCCTACCGGGCGTTCCGGATGGTTAAAAACTTCGGGCATTAAGTGAAAAAGAGTGATTCCCAAGAGAAATGCGCCACTAAAGGCCAAAATCAGTTTTAAACTAGTGGGAGTTTTTGGACGAACGTAAAAAGCGATTACCATACCTATTAGGCTTCCCAGAAAAGGTAGCAGATAACTAAATGAATTGAAAAGGGTCATGTGTAATCGGATTCGATGCTTTAGTCTGCGAAATTAAAGTATTTTTGAGGGTTAAATAAATTCATGAAAGAAAATTTTAAGATGCTAGCCAAAACCTTTTACGGTTTTGAAGATCTACTCGCCAAAGAATTACGTCAATTAGGTGCTCAACAGATAGAAAAGGGGAATCGAATGGTCACTTTTGTTGGCGATAAGGGTTTTATGTACAAGGCCAATTTATCGTTGCGTACTGCTTTAAAAATATTAAAGCCCATTCATACTACGCGAATTCAAGATGAAGACGAATTATATAAAACTTTTTATGAGTTTCCTTGGATAGACTATATGGATGTGGATTCAAAATTTGTCATTGATAGTGTGGTTTTTGGAAAAAAATTTACGCATTCCCAATACGCATCTCAAAAAGCAAAAGATGGATTGGTCGATCAATTTAGAGATCGATTTGACACACGACCCAGTGTAGAATTGAATCGCCCTGATTTGCGAATTAATCTCCACATCCAAAATGATGAGTGTACAATTTCTTTGGACAGCTCAGGTGCTTCACTTCACCATAGAGGGTATCGAACCGCCACCAACATCGCTCCCTTGAATGAAGTTTTGGCTGCCGGCTTAATTCAATTATCTGGATGGCAAGGCAATACCGACTTTTTGGACCCGATGTGTGGAAGTGGAACCCTGCTAATTGAGGCGGCAATGTTTGCCTGTCGGATTCCTGCCAATATTAATCGCAAATCGTTTGCATTTGAAAAATGGAGCGATTGGGATGAATCGCTTTTTGAGCTCATAAAAAACAGTCAACTTAAAAATGTTACCAACCCCAATATCCAAATAAAAGGTTCTGACAAAGCTCCTTCAGCAATTGAAAAAGCAGCTCAAAATATTGAGAATGCCAACTTGAATGATTTTATTTCTCTAGAAAAAAAGGATTTTTTTCAGTTAGAAAAAGAAACCAAAGGACCTCTTCATTTGCTTACCAACCCTCCTTATGGGGAACGACTGGAAGGAGATATGAATGTACTTTATCAAGGAATTGGAGATGCCTTTAAACAGAGTTTTCCAAATACGCACGCTTGGATGATTAGTTCCAATATGGAGGCGATCAAATGCGTGGGATTGCGTCCAAGTCGTAAAATTCGACTGTTTAATGGAAAACTGGAATCTCGATTACTCTATTATCCTATTTATGAAGGAACCAAACGAATTCACAAGCTCAAAAATAAGGATTAGTCGCCTATTTTGAAACGAAAAGGAATATTGTAAGTCAAGGTATAATTAATACCTGCACCAAATTTATTATCGACGGTCTTTTTGTTAAAGCCGGGAATAAAAATATTGTCAAAATTTTCAGGTTCTTTATCGGTAAACAATCGATTAAGACGAAGACTAAAACCTAAATAAACATTATTGAGTATTTGAACTTTGAAACCTGCAACCACCTCCATCCACACAGCATTTAGATTGGATCGTTCACCAGTTGCAAATCCACTGCTAATGGGAAGTTCTGCACCAGGCCAAAACCGATCTCGATCCAAAATAGTATAGCTATTTAAAAATTGATCGTGACGACTGCTTCCCAAGCGCAAACCCAAATGGATCAAATTGTTCATTCCCAACCAATTTTCATACATATTGTAATCGAATCCTAATTTTAAATAGGTTCCACGAGTGGTGAAATTCACTTGTTCTGACTGTTTGGTAGTTTCTTCATTTCCAATTTCCATTGCCAGGTAGAAATCCTCTTTGATTCTTAAATCGGCGACTCCTTCAAAACCCTGGTAATCTGAATTTAACTGAGACAATCCCAGTCGGTAGAGATCCAGTCCGAAACGCAAACTAATCGGTGTTTTTTTCTTTGTGTTTAAACTATCCTGAATGACAATAGGTAATTCTTGAGTTGATGAAACGGTGGTCTGACCCTGAACATTCCAAAACCCCAGTAGGCTAATGTAAAATACCCAAATGTGCAGTTGTTTCATCTGATATGGTGTCTTTTAAAATTTTAAATCCTTTAATCCAGTTATTTCCAGGATTTAAGACGGTAATCGGTGTAGGTTCCAAAATAAAGTTGGAACGATACCCACAACCTCGATTGATATATCGGTCGATTCGTTGGTAATTGATTTGGAGGGTATCTATGTTTTCTTCTCCGGATTGAGTGCTGATGAATTCAAATTGAGATACTTTTTCCTGAGCATTTAGTGGTAATGCAATAGAATCCCCAATTGAAACTAATAAGTTATTTTTACTTCCAATAGCCCGAAGGGAGAAGCCTTCCGGGAACTTACGAAAATCAGAATTTTCTGAATCAAGTAATAAAATTATGATTTTGGGACTTCCTACTGTAGTATCTAAGCAGATATCATCTTGTTCACATGCAAGTAGCAATAGGAACCAACTATAGACGACAATATGTAATTTGTATTTATTCATGGATTCTGTTGCGTTGCAAAAGTACAACATTTTCTACATGATGAGTTTGAGGGAACATATCAACCGCTTGACTTTTTTCAACTCGATATTGACTTTTCATCATTTCGAGATCCCTTGCCTGAGTTGAGCTGTTGCAACTGATATAAACAATACGCTCCGGATTGAGCTTTAGAAGTTGATGAACCACTAGGGGATGCATTCCGTTTCGAGGGGGGTCTGTTATCACGACATCCGCTTTTCCATGACGAGCCACAAAAGTGTCATTAAAAAAATCTTTCATATCTCCTACTTCAAAGGTAGCATTTTCAATTTGGTTAAAGGAAGCATTTTCTTTTGCGGCCTTTATCGCATCGGGGACGGATTCGATTCCTATGATTTTCCGACAATTTTTTGCTAAAGACAAAGCGATGGTTCCTGTTCCTGTGTATAGGTCGTAAACGATTTCATTTCCCTTGAGTTGGGCAAAGTCTTTGGCTAATTTGTAGAGTAGTTTAGCTTGTTCGGGATTGGTTTGATAAAAGGATTTAGCCGAAATCCGAAATTTTAATTCATCGAGTTGCTCAGTGATAAAATCGTTACCGGAAAAAACATGAATCTCCTGATCGTATAAACTGTCGTTACCTTTGGAATTAATACAGTAAAGCAGTGACGTAATTTGAGGAAATTCTTCTTTCAATAAAGTCAACAGCCTTTTTCGTTTTTCGGGATCTTCTTTAAAAAATTGAATGAGGACCATCACCTCCCCAGCAATTGAATTCCGGATCATTAATGTTCTTAAAAATCCTTGTTGGGCTCGGGGGTCGTAAAATTCAAGTTGATGCTCAAGGGCGTATTCCCGAATCTTATTTCGGATGGCATTGGAAGGATCAGCTTGTAAATGACAATGCTGGATATCGACCACTTTGTCCCACATATTGGGCTTATGAAAGCCCAAGCCGTTGCGTTCTATGACTTCTTCGCTTTGAATTTCTGCTGAAGTCAACCATCGTTTGTTGGAAAAAGAAAACTCCATTTTATTTCGATAATAGTAGGGATCATTGACACCCATTATGGGGAGTATTTCTCCAATTTCTACTTTGCCGATATTTTTTAAGTTTTGGAGGACACCTTTTTCTTTGAAAGCAAGTTGGGCGACGTAGTCTAAATGCTGCCATTTACAACCTCCACAAACACCAAAATGAGCGCATACTGGTGTGATTCTGTATTTTGATTCTTGTATCCATTCGATGGGTTCCGCTTCAAAATAGCCTCTTCTTTTTTTATAAATACGAGCATTGATAACATCTCCCGGAACCGTATTCTTTACAAAATAAACAGCACCTTCTTTTGATTTTGCAACACCCATTCCTTTGGTATTGATGTCTGTGACTTCAAGCCCATTTTCAGTACGATTGATTTTTTTTCTTGACATGCTGCAAATGTAAAGGGGTTGGCAAAATAAATCGTCATTTATCCTAGGTTTTTGGAAGCGATATTGCTTACTTTTGAAAAGGAAAAATATTATTTGTTTCTTTTTAATTCATCATTATGGAGACCCTCAATGCTGCACAACAATTTATAGATATTGAAAACCAACACGGAGCACATGATTATCATCCGCTCCCTGCTGTTTTGGAAAAAGGGGAGGGCGTTTATTTATGGGATGTCGATGGAAAAAAATACTATGATTTTCTTTCTGCCTATTCTGCTGTTAATCAAGGGCATTGCCACCCTCGTATCGTCAATGCTTTGCAACGTCAAGCGGAAACTTTAACCTTGACTTCTAGGGCTTTTCACAATAATAAACTGGGATTATATATGAAATACTTAACCCAGTATTTCAATTTTGAAAGGATGCTCCCTTCCAACACGGGTGCTGAAGCGGTAGAAGCAGCCATTAAAATCACAAGAAAATGGGGTTATACCCAAAAAAATATCTCTGAAAACAAAGCAGAAATCATTGTATGTTCTCAAAATTTTCACGGGCGTACTTCCACGATCATTTCTTTTTCCAGTGACCCGGGTTCTAAAAATCATTTTGGGCCTCATGCTTCGGGTTTTATCTCAATTCCATACAATGATATAGAGGCTTTGGAATCCATTTTAGAAACTCGTCCCAATGTGGCTGGCTTTTTAGTAGAACCCATTCAAGGTGAGGCTGGGGTATATACACCCGATTCAGACTATATCCTTAGAGCCCGAGCTTTATGTACGGAATACAATGTGTTGTTGATGGCAGATGAAATCCAAACCGGTATTGGTCGAACGGGATCCTTATTGGCCGTCTGTGGTAATTGTAGCTGCGTAGGTCATTGCGAACGTCAAGAGTCCACTTACGTACGACCCGATATTTTAATTTTGGGTAAAGCCATTAGTGGGGGAACATACCCCGTTTCAGCCGTTTTGTGCGACAGCCCCATAATGGATGTAATTCAGCCGGGTCAACACGGAAGTACTTTTGGAGGTAATCCTATGGCATGTACCGTTGCTATGGAAGCATTAGAGGTTATTCGAGATGAACAACTAACTCAAAATGCACGTCGGTTGGGTAAACGGTTCCGGACGGAATTAAACACCTTTATTGAAAAAAGTGACATCGTCGTGAAGGTACGAGGGCGAGGACTTTTAAATGCGATTGTAATCAACGATACCGAAGACAGTGATACTGCTTGGAATATCTGTCTTAAACTGAAAGAAAATGGTCTTTTGGCTAAGCCTACCCATGGAAATATTATTCGTTTTGCCCCTCCCTTGGTTATCTCTGAGGAACAATTGATGGAATGTGTAAATATCATTAAAGAAACCTTACGTTTTTTTGAACCGTAATGTATAAACTCGCTTTTTCATGAACGTATATTTTGACAACGCAGCAACAACTCCAATTCGAAAAGAGGTCATTGATTCGATTAATTCTGTGATGGAAGATTGCTTTGGAAATCCATCATCAACCCATGCCTTCGGACGAACTGCAAAAAATCATTTGGAAACTGCTAGAAAAGGAATTGCTCATATACTTAAAGCCGCCCCACAAGAAATAATTTTCACCTCGGGAGGTACCGAGTCGGATAATATGATTTTGCATTGTGCGGTTAGAGATCTGGGTGTAAAAACTTTAATTTCTTCCCCCATTGAACATCATGCCATACTGCATGCATTGGATTCGCTTAAATTGGTTCACAATGTTCAAGTATGGTATGTAGATTTAGACGATCAAGGTTCAGTTGATTTGGATCATTTGGCTGAATTGCTTCAAAAAGATGATACTAAAAAATTGGTTTCTTTGATGCATATCAATAATGAAATAGGTAATATTTTGGATTTAGAAAAAGTGGGAGCACTTTGTCATGAAAACAAAGCCCTTTTTCATACCGATGCGGTTCAAGGGGTGGGTCATTACCCATTTGATTTAGAAACCCTACCCGTTGATTTTTTGTCTTCAGCTGCCCATAAATTTCATGGCCCTAAGGGAGTTGGTTTCTCCTTTGTTCGAAAAAAATCAGGCTTACAGCCATTTATTCACGGGGGTTCGCAAGAACGTGGACTCCGTGCTGGAACTGAGTCAGTACACAATATTGTAGGGATGTACAAGGCATTGTCTTTGGCGTATAAAAATCTCGAAATGGAGAAATCCCAAATTTTAGATTTAAAAAAATATTTCAAAGAGGAGCTTTTAAAACTGTTTCCACAAGCCGTTTTCAACGGTCTTTCAGGATCGGAACAGAGAAGTACGTATACCCTACTCAATGTTGCCTTACCCGTTCCAAAAGAAAAAGCGTTGATGTTGGATTTTCATTTGGATTTAAAAGGCATTGCCTGTTCCAAAGGGAGTGCATGTCAATCCGGAAGCTCAGCAGGATCACATGTGTTAAATTCAGTCCAAAAGGGAATTGAAAAGAAATGGCCCTCCTTACGTTTTTCATTTTCTATTTATAATTCCAAAAAGGAAGTTGACTATTTGATTGACGTTTTAAAAGAATTTATTGCCCAATAGGTTTTCGATAAAA
>JAYNHN010000017.1:0-14123 GCA_038108035.1 Flavobacteriaceae bacterium | reverse complement strand
TACATGTTCGAACTACGGACTAATGAAAGAAAATATGATTGCTGATGAAAAATCAACTTTAAGTCCATTATCTTTATATTCAAAATCGAAATTAGACAATGAAGAATATTTCAGAGCGATAAAAATTAATAGTAAAATGAGTCTTGTTCCCCACAAAATCCTCCGCTTCAATGCTCAGCTGATGTAAGGCTTCATCAAATACCAAGTCATTAAAATCATAAACTAAACTTTGATCCTTTGGTTCGTATTCAAGTCGTATCCACCGTCCGTTAATTTCTCCTCTGTACGATTTTACTCCGGTATAATCATCTTCAATTTTTAATCGTAAATAATTATATTTTGACAACCACTGGTTGTTTTTAAAGTTTACGGCTTTAATCTTTGGCGCAATACTGTCTTTGCTAATTGCAAAAACCCCCAAGCTTTTAAATTGACCCAGAAAACGGCCATTTTCTTGATTTGAACTAACGAAAGAAGCTTTTCCATTGTTTATTTTGGCAAGGAAATAATGCCCTTTTTCACCAGAATCTAATTGGGGTACCTTTAAATTTAATTCAAAAGGTTTGTTAAGTGGATAGATATCTTGACCTACAAAAAGTGTATCATTCGAATATTTTACTTCTAGATCCACTTTTTCATAAAAGGTATTTTTGGGAAAATAAACCGATGCATCCTCAAAATCATAAAGATAATCGAGATGAGGGTCTAGGAGATTTTCTATATTTTTGGAGGGAACATTTGGTTTTTCCTTTCCAGTAATGTAAGCTTCTACATAAGAAGAATTCCCATTATAATCACGAACTTCAACAAGAAGCTGATAAGATTTTCCAGCTTCAACTATAAATTGTCCGTCATTTTCATTTACTGCTAAAAAACTCATATTTTGTTTGGGATGTGCCAGGAGGCGTTGAATTCTTCTTCTCTCTTCTTTATAGGTTTTATAATCGATAAATAGGTTGATATTTTTTGAATCTTTAAAGGATAGTTCATCCATTTTATACCTGAATTTTTCAACTCCATTGAATCGAACCGAAGCACTGTAGATACCATTCTTGTTGTAGGAATGGTTTTGACGATCAAAGAGCCTCAATCCTACATGAAGTTTCCCCGCTGTTAATATGGATGCAGTAACATATACACTATCGTTTTTTCGAACCAAGGGATATTCTCTTTTAGAGTCTAGATTGCTGGTTCCCGAATAGAGGTAAAAATTTTGAATTTGAGGTCTTTGAGTATCTTCGATTTCAAATGGATATTGCATGGGATTGAACGGATTTTGATTTTGGGAGTTGCGCATCTCAAAATGCAAATGCGGACCCATGGATCCCCCTGTATTTCCAGAATAACCGATTAATTCTCCGAGTTCTATTTTCAATTCGTCCGCTTTAGGGAAAAGCTGAATGGTAAAAGACTCCTTCTGGTACTGCTTGGCTTTGACATAATCCTCAATTTTAGAGGCAAATTTTTTTAGGTGGGCATAAACGGAAAGTGTGCCGTCCACATGTTGGATATAAATTGCTTTTCCATAGCCACTGGTACTGACTCGTATTCTATTGACCCAACCCGGTTGAACACTTTTTACTTTGAGTCCTTGACGCCCTTGGGTTCTTATGTCTAAACCGGCGTGAAAGTGATTGGAACGAATTTCTCCAAAAGTACCCGATAATTGAATGGGAATTTCCAAAGGAGCGGTCCATTTTTTAGAGTTTTGGCTTTTTAGACTGGAGCAAACAAAAACGAGGATAAGGAAGCGTTTAAAAATCAATTGTTCGTTAATTTGACTGCAATATAAAAAATCAAAGAATTGTAAAGTCTTTATTTTAAAGACATTTTTCATTAATCGTTTTTGTTAAAGTTTTTAAAATCTATGTTTGGTCTGCGAATTTGTCAAAAGAATGAATAACTTTGTTATGGGTATTTTATGACCGCAATTTAAAATGGATAACAAGCAACCAGACATAGTAGTTCTTGAAAAAAAAGTGATTGGGTTGCTCAACAAGTTGAAGGAAAATCATCTTTTATTGATGAAATTTGAAGAAAAAAATGACTTGCTTGAGACCAATAACAAAGAGCTAATACAGGAGCTTTCATTAATAAAAGAAGAAAACAAATCATTGAAAATTGCCAATAATCTACTCGGCAGTAACGAAGGGAAAACAGAAACCAAGAGTAAGATAAATAGTTTGATCAAAGAAGTAGATTTATGTATTCATCAGCTTACAGAATTGAGTTAATATGAGTGAGGTTTTAAAAATAAAATTAACCATTGCCAACCGAGTCTATCCTTTATCCGTAGCTCCGGAGCAAGAAGCCTCATTACGAGAATCTGCAAAAAAGATTGAAACAACCATCAAACAACTTGAAAAAAACTACGCTGTTCGTGATAAACAGGACGTACTGGCCATGTGTGCCCTTCAGTTTGCAGCTCAGTTAGAGAAAATGAAAAATAAAGAAAATTCAAACGGCGAAGAATCCAAAGACAAGATTCGGGAGTTGATTGATATGATCGATATCCATCTGACTGCATACTAATAAAGATCAATACAACACTGCCTGTATTAGTATTTTTTTGATAAACTCAACGCACTTTTAATTCAGAGGGGTGAGTTTTTATTGTAAAAGCAAGCTGCCATGAGCAGATCCTTGATCAATAAGGTAGCCTCAAACATGATTTTTAGGAGTTTATACAAAAGGCACGCTAATGCAGGCTTTTTTTAAACCGAATACAACCCAATGGAAAAATATATTATTTACGTCACAATAGTTCTAACAACGCTCGTTGTTCATGCGTTGATTCTTCGTTTTTTTAGAAAAAACAAGAACAAAACCATTCTAGAAGATGCACAAAAGGAAGCTCGTGAAATTTTACGAACCGCTAAAATGGAATCCGAAGCCACTAAAAAAGAAAAAATGTTACAGGCTAAAGAACGATTCATTGAGCTCAAGTCCAATCATGAAAGAGAGGTCCATCAACGAGAGAAAAAAATACTAGAACGCGAATCGAGTCTCAAACAAAAGGAGTCTCAAGTTCACAAGGAAATTAAAAACAATTCCAATTTAAAGAGAAAACTGGAATACAAGCAAGAAGGACTCAGTCAGAAATTGGAAAAAATTGAAAAGCGAGAAGAACAACTAGAAGCTAAAATTGCCATTCAAATTCAGAAACTTGAGGAAATCTCGAATCTTTCAGCGGAGGAGGCCAAAGCAGAATTAACAGAAAGTTTAAAATCTCAGGCCCAAACTGAAGCGATGGGTTTTATTCAAAACAGTATAGAAGAAGCAAAATTAACCGCCCAACAAGAAGCTCAGAAAATTGTAATCAATACGATCCAACGAATTGGAACAGAAGAAGCGATCGACAATTGCGTTTCAATTTTTAATTTGGAATCCGATGATATCAAGGGACGTATTATTGGAAGAGAGGGTAGAAATATTAGAGTATTGGAAGCTGAAACGGGAGTGGAGATTATTGTTGACGACACCCCGGAAGCCATCATATTATCCTGTTTTGATCCCGTGAGAAGAGAAATTGCTCGTTTATCGCTTCATCGATTGGTTAGTGATGGAAGAATTCATCCCGCACGAATTGAAGAGGTGGTAAATAAAACCCGTAAACAAATCGAAAATGAAATTGTTGAGGTAGGAAAACGAACGATCATTGACCTGGGAGTTCACGGCTTGCACCCGGAATTGGTTCGAATTGTAGGGCGGATGAAGTACCGTTCTTCCTACGGGCAGAATTTGCTCCAACATTCTCGTGAAGTAGCCAAATTGTGTGGAGTAATGGCTTCAGAATTGGGAATCAATGCTAAACTCGCTAAGCGAGCAGGTTTACTTCACGATATAGGAAAAGTCCCAGAAGAAGAAACAGAAACACCCCATGCTATTTTGGGAATGGAATGGGCGGAAAAATACGGTGAAAAATCGGACGTTTGTAATGCTATTGGTGCCCACCATGACGAAATTGAAATGACATCGCTTCTTTCTCCGATTGTACAAGTTTGTGATGCTATTTCGGGAGCTCGTCCGGGAGCTAGAAGACAGGTTTTGGACAGCTATGTTCAACGATTGAAGGATTTAGAAAAAACGGCTTACGAATTTAACGGTGTAAACAAGGCCTATGCAATTCAAGCAGGTCGTGAATTACGTGTTTTTGTAGAAAGTGAAAAGGTTTCCGATGAACAAGCGGCACGGCTTTCATTTGAAATTTCTCAAAAAATTCAGACTGAGATGACGTATCCCGGTCAAGTAAAAGTTACGGTAATTCGAGAAACTCGAGTAGTAAATGTTGCGAAATAAACTTTAAAGCATCCCTAAAAACAGATAGATCAAACCTGCGCAACTTCCACCCAATAAAGGGCCTAGGATTGGAACCCAACTGTAGTTCCAATCTGCGTTTTTATTTTTTCTGGGAAGCATTTGGTAAACCAAACGAGGGCCAAAATCCCGAGCCGGATTGATTGCATAGCCTGTGGTTCCACCCAGAGATATACCAATCAACCAAACCAATATACCGATGGGCAAAGCATCCAATGCCCCTAGCCCAAAGTTCTGGACTTCCATCCCGGCAATTTCTATGTTAGGTGCAACGATAAAAAGGGCTCCAAAAACCAAGATAAAGGTTCCGATTCCTTCACTGAATAAATTATTTTTATAATTACGTATTGCTGGTCCTGTACAGAAAGTACTTCGAACTGCGTCTTCATCTGTTGTAGAGCGGTAATGATCGATATACGTTAAATAAGCGAGCCAACTCCCAAACATAGCACCCAAAAGTTGGGATGCAAAATAGCCCGGTACCAAGGACCATGAAAATTTACCTGCTATGGCAAGTCCCAAGGTGACGGCTGGATTTAAATGAGCACCACTGGATTGGGACGTAACAAAAACACCCGCAAAAACCGCAAAACCCCAAGCACTGGTTATTAAAACCCAAGGGGTTTGATCTGAGGCGATGGTTTTTTTAAGATTTACATTGGCGACTACACCCGCTCCGAAGAGAAGTAATATAGTAGTTCCGATAAATTCTGCTAAATAAGGAGGTAAAGTCATAATTGATAATTTTTAAGAATGGTTTTAAATGTTTCTAGTTCTTTTTCAATCCACTTTTGATCCTTTTGAAGTGCTTTTGCCATGATGGCAGCAACTTGTGGAGCAATTTTTTCGGTTTCGAAAGCATCTAAAAATAAACAACGAGTACGTCGGGCTAAAATATCTTCCAGATGAATGGCCATTTCCTGTTCTACTGACCAGACGATCTGATTTTCAGTCATGTACAATTTTTCAGATAAAGATCTAGAACCTTTCTCCGGATTTTGCGCATTGATTTTGATAGCTTCCGTTCCATAACAATGCAGCGGATCATTCCAATTTGAATTGTAATCGTACCCGAAAATAGGTAGGGTTTCCGTTCCGCATTTCCGTTCGGGCAAACCGCCCACCAGTTGCGAGGTATTGACGGTATCTTCTGCAATTTTTCGATAGGTAGTCCATTTACCCCCTAAAACACTGATCAGCCCACTTGTGCTAACCGTTATTTTATGGTGTCGAGAGACCTCTTTTGTACTTTCATTTTTATTGTTAGATGCTGCCAGAGGACGCAGACCGGCAAAAACACTTTTAACATCTTTTCTTGTAGGTTTCTTGGTCATATAGGCCCCTGCATTCTCCAAAATAAATTCAATTTCTTTTTCCATAGCAATGGGTTCCTCCAAAGAAATATCAATAGGGGTATCTGTAGTTCCAACCACCACGAAATCATTCCACGGAACCGCAAATAAAACACGTCCGTCTGTCGTATGAGGTACCATGATCGCATGGGGACCATTTAGAAATGATTTTTCAATAACGATGTGCACACCCTGAGAAGGTCGTATCATGGGTTGCGCTTCCGGTTGATCCATGGCCGTAATTTGATCGGAAAAAACACCGGTGGCATTGATAATAACCTTGGAACGGATGGTTTTTTCTTCTCCGCTAATTTGATCTTTTACCCGAATGCCTGTTAAGAGCTCGCCCTCTTTTTCTAAACCTTTAGCTTCAACGTAATTTAGTAAAGTAGCACCTTCTTGATGAGCCGTAAGGCATAAACTGATCGCCATTCGCGCATCATCAAATTGGCCGTCGTGGTAAATTACTCCCCCTCGTAACCCCTCTCTTTTTACATTGGGAATGAGTTCTAAGGTTTCTTCTCGATCGAGTATGGTAGAGGGACCTAAGCCTAACTTACCGGCCATCATGTCATAGACTTTTAATCCTAGACCATAAAAAGGGCTGTTCCACCAGTCGTAAGAAGGGATCACAAAACTGAGATCACGTACCAAATGAGGTGCATTTTTTCGCATAATCCCTCTTTCTTTAAGGGCTTCAATGACCAAAGAAATATCTCCATTTTGAAGATAACGAACTCCTCCGTGGACTAATTTAGTACTTCGAGAGGAAGTACCCTTGGCAAAATCGTTTTTTTCAATAAGAATGGTTTTATAACCTCTATGCGCTGCATCTACTGCAATACCCAATCCAGATGCTCCCCCACCGATAATGGCAATGTCCCATTCGTCAGTGGTTTCGAGTTTTGACAATTGTTGGTCTCTATTCATTTTTTTGAGAATTGCTCACTTTCAAAATTCGCTCTTCCCAAAGATTGATAATTTCTTTATTTTGAGCATCTTGTTTTGGAGTGAACTGTGCATTCACCTTCCATATTGATGACAGACTCTCAATGGAAGGCCAATACCCACTTGCGAGTCCTGCAAAGAAAGCGGCACCAAGTGCAGTGGTTTCCGTTGTTTGGGGACGGACAACATGAGCCTGTAATAGGTTAGCTTGAATTTGCATTAGCAAGTCATTGGTACTTCCTCCGCCATCTACTTTAAGGGTTTTAAAGGTAGTTTGGGCATCTTTTTGCATTTCTACAACAATCTCTCTGGTTCGCATAGCAATGGCTTCAAGGGCTGCCCGAGCAATATGCCCTTTCTGAGTTCCTCTTGTGATTCCTAGAATGGCTCCTGTGGCATGAGGATCCCAATGAGGAGCCCCCAATCCAGCAAGCGCAGGGATAAAGGTGACTCCACCGTTGTTTTCTACTGTTTTTGCCAAAGCTTCTACCTCGGGTGCTGAGGAAATGATACCCATTTGATCTCGCAGCCATTGAACGACCGCTCCGGCAACAAAAACACTTCCCTCCAATGCATAATGGGTAACCCCTTTGATTTGATAACCAATAGTGGTTAACATTTTGTTGTTGGACTTAACGGGGGTTGTACCCGTATTCATTATACAAAAACATCCTGTTCCATAGGTATTTTTAACGTCTCCTGGTTCAATACACATCTGGCCAAATAAAGCCGACTGTTGATCGCCGGCTATTCCAGATATGGATACGGGATGACCAAAAAGTGAGGGATCCGCAGTCCCCACTTCCTCGGAGCAAGACACTACTTTGGGGAGCATGGATTTTGGGATGGATAAGATATTTAATAATTCATCGTCCCATTCCAAGCTGTGGATATTGAATAAAAGGGTTCTACTGGCATTGGTTACATCCGTAGCATGGACTTTTCCTCCAGTTAGATTCCAGATAAGCCAACTGTCAACAGTTCCAAAAGCCAATTCTCCCTTTTCTGCTTGTTCACGCAGTTTGGGGTCTTGGTCCAGAATCCACTTTATTTTAGTCCCTGAGAAGTAAGCGTCTAGAAGTAAACCTGTTTTTTCGTAAAAAATAGATCCTTTCCCATCTTTCTCTAGTGCTTCACAAACGGATGCCGTTCTTCGATCTTGCCAGACGATGGCATGGTGAACGGGCTCTCCGGTAGCACGATTCCAAACTACGGTTGTTTCCCTTTGGTTTGTAATCCCCATCGCATGAATTTGCTTGGGCGAGATATTGGCATTTTCAATAGCTTCTCTTATCGCTTGGAGTTGGGTTTTCCAAATTTCTTTAGCATCGTGTTCCACCCAACTTTCTTTGGGGAAGTGTTGAGTAAATTCGTGTTGAGACAAGCCCACTGAAGTGCCCATCCGATCGAAAAGTAAGGCCCTAGAACTTGTGGTACCCGCATCGATGGCTAAAATAAAGTTTTCCATAATTTGAATTTAAATGAATGGAGGATAGTGAGAGGCAATCTAGGAAATTAGATTGCCTTCATCGTCCCATTCGGCTTGATCGTTTCTTTTGGATTGATCCACAAACTTTGGCATCCAAGATTCGTCATAAGACATTCCGTGATCTTTAAGCACTTCTTCGGGTACTCCGTCCCATACATTGGGTTGATTCCCTTGATACCCTAGTTCTTTGATGCCGGCAGAGGAGGTAAAGTAACCCGTCATGACAAGATTTCTCATCAAAGAGAAAAATTGAACCTCTTGTTTTTGTTCGCTTGAGTCGGGATCTGGATAGGCAATAGAATCCAATACTTCATGTTGTTGGTCTTCCGTGCTACTGATAAAACGAGTTCCATAGTTTCGGTTGGTATGACTGTCCAACCACATTAAACCCCCACGAATTTGCGTTTGAATTCCTGGAAAATCTTTGGCCATGAATTCGATAAAACCGGGAACACCTGCATCGGTTATATTTCCTTCCGGAGTAGGTGGAAGGATTAAGTTAGCCAATCGAGTGATGGTGGTTATTTCTTCATCACCAAAAAATTGACTCGCCAGTAATTCCTCGTCTCGGGCAGCCTCCGCCGGAGTTCTACCGTACTGGTATTCCCATATTTTTTGGCTTACTGCTTCTTCGGGTTCTGAGATACAACTCTCTAAAGCAAGACCTCCCGCCATGCTTCCTAAAAAAATGGATCGTATACTGTCTCTTCTATTCATGACTAAATATTTTGTTTTTTTAATTGATCAATAATAAATTCGGATGTTCTCCATGACAAGGCCATGATCGTCCAGGTAGGGTTTTTGTCCGCTTGAGACACAAAGGGTCCGGCATCTACCACAAAAACATTGTCAACATCGTGCAGTTGTTCAAATTCGTTTACCACGGATGTTTTAGGATCGCTTCCCATACGGGTAGTTCCTACTTCATGAATAATTCTCCCCGGATTTAACAAACCGTAATCACGGTCAGCTCCAGGTTTTTCTCCCAGTACGATCCCTCCCATATTGTGGATGATTTCCTCAAAAGTATCGTGCATGTGCTTGGCTTGTTTCCGCTCGTGATCGGACCAACTGTAGTTAAATCGCAAAACTGGGATTCCAAATTCATCTACAGTAGTAGGATCAATTTCACAATAATTGTCAATTCTGGCAATGGATTCGCCTCGTCCGGACATACCCATTACGGATCCATAGAATTTTTTAACATCTTCTCGCAGTCCATTTCCATAACCGCCTACCTTAAGGCCTAAATATTTATTGAGACTGTTGGGATCAAAACCGGTACCGTAACTTGGCATTCCCAATCCTCCCCAAACTTCTATATGGTATCCTCTAGGGAAGTCTAACTTTTTATTATCCAACCACCAGGGTGAGTAGAGGTGCATACCTCCCACACCGTCTTCATTGTATCGCTTTCGATTCATTAAATCTGGAACAAAAGCCATTCGATCCGATCCGGTGGAATCGTGCACATATTTACCTACCATATTGCTGCTATTCCCTAGTCCATTGGGATGCTGGGCACTTTTGGAATTTAGTAAAATTCGTGCGGTACTACAGGCAGAGGCCGCTAGGACAACCACCTTTCCAGATATTCGGTATTCTTTACGATCTTCTTTATTGATGTATAAAACGCCTGTGGCTTTTCCTTCATCGTTTACGGTGACTTCTCTTACCATACTGTTGACGTATAGATCGACTTGTCCACCTGATTTTTGTGCTGGAAAAATCAGACAAGAACCGGCAGAAAAGTCTCCATAAACCGAACAAGAACGACTACACTGGCTACAATAAAAGCAAATACCCCGTTCGTTATTGATTCGTTTGGTCAAAATGGAAAGTCGAGAGGGCATTACTTTAACCCCGGCCTTTTCAGCTCCTTTTTTATAATACAGTTCGTGTAATCTGGGTTTGGGTGCGGGTAAAAAGAATCCGTCGGGTTCATTGTACATTCCTTCTTTACTTCCAAAAACCCCTATGAGTTTGTCAACCTTGTCGTAATAAGGTTTGATATCTTCATATCCGATAGGCCAATTTTCTCCCAGTCCGTCTCGATCTTTCCCTTTAAAATCTCTTGGACCAAATCGGAGTGAGATTCGCCCCCAGTGGTTGGTTCGTCCACCGAGCATTCTGGAGCGAAACCAGTCGAATTTTGTGTCGCCAATTTGGTTGTAGGGTTCCCCATCGATTTCCCATCCGCCATAAGCCATATCAAACTCACCGAAAGCCCGGGTGGTACCCGCTCCTCTTCGGGGCGATTAATAAGGCCATTTAAGTTGTGTTTGTTGATCTGGATTGGCGGGGTCAAAAAAAGGTCCTGCTTCCACTACTGCCACCTTTAAGCCGGAATCAGCTAAAACTTTTGTTGCCATTCCACCACCGGCTCCGGAGCCAACAATGACCACATCATACTCTTTTTCGTTTTCTATTATCTGCATTTTCTTGGGTGATTAATATATTGATTTCGATTCAATATTTTGGTTTGATTTATTTTTGTATAGTGTATATGAAAATCCTTTATGAATGCTGTAAGCTCCCACTCGTCCTTGCTTATCGGTTGCAACGTAGGCTACCTGAAAATCGGGTTTTCCTTTCTGCTTTTCTACAATTCTTTGAATGGCTTCTTCACAGGCTTCTTGAGGTGTTTTACCTTGTCTCATTAATTCAACAATTAAAAAACTTCCTACTGTTTTGATCACTTCTTCCCCCAGACCGGTCGCGACTGCTCCTCCAACGGTATTATCGATATAGAGTCCGGAACCGATGATGGGAGAGTCGCCCACACGTCCCTTCATTTTATAAGCCAAACCACTGGTGGTACAAACCCCTGAGAGTTTGCCTTCTTGGTCACAACACAACATGCCAATGGTATCGTGATTTTCGACATTGATTTCCGGTTGGTAATTCCCATTTTCCAACCATTTTTCCCAGTCTTTTTTTCCTTTTGGGGTCAAAAGATCTTCGTATTGATATCCTTGATCCAGTGCAAACTTTCGAGCTCCTTCACCCGCTAGAATAACATGCGGTGTTTTTTCCATCACGTCTTTGGCTAATGCGGCCACATGGGTAATATTCTGAACTGCTAAAACCGCACCACAATCTCCTTTGTGATCCATGACACAAGCATCCAAAGTTACATTGCCGTCACGATCCGGAGTTCCTCCTTTTCCAACAGTGGTATTCAAAGTATTGGCCTCTTCAATAGCGACTCCTTGTACCGCTGCATCTAAAGCATTGGCTCCATTCTCAAGTGCTTTTCCGGCACGAATACTTGCTAAACGAACGTCCCAAGTACTTAATGAGTAGGGAGTAACTTTTAAAGATTTTAAAGGTATGGGCTTTTGCTTTTTTGAACCAAAAACATCCGGTGATATTAATACAGTGGTTAAACCCAAAGTGGTTTTGGTTAAAAATGTTTTCCGTTTCATGATTGGCTAAAAGTAGCAACTATTTGCTTTAATCTAAAATTTATTCAAAAAAAAAGATTCATTTTTGTGAGAGCTTATAGATTTGTTTAATAAAACAATACAAACATGTTAGTAGAAGTCTGTGTATCTTCCATTCTATCCATCAAAAATGCTCATCGTGCCGGTGCAGATCGGATCGAATTGTGTGCTGCGTTGGGAATCGGTGGTATTACTCCTTCTCAGGGGTTCATCCGAGAGGCGGTCGGCTTGGATCTTTTGCCCATTCATTGCTTGATTCGTCCTCGTGAAAGTCATTTTTTTTACTCCGAATCCGAATGTCAAATCATTGAACAAGATATTTTGACCGCCAAAGATTTGGGATGTGCGGGGGTCGTGGTGGGAGCACTTGATTCAGAATTTAATTTAGACCTAGAAAGACTCAAACGTTGGAAAGAATTAGCAGGAACGATCAAAATCACCTTTCACCGAGCCTTTGATGTGGTGGTAGATCCTTTTGAAGCACTAGAACAATTGATTGAGCTGGAATACGATTGTATTTTGACATCAGGTCAAGAGGAAAAAGCTTGGTCCGGTTTTGAAACCTTAAAAAGACTTCATAAGCAAGCCGGAGATCGGATTACCATCATGCCCGGAAGTGGTATTAATGAAAAAAACTGCACAAAGTTTAAAACTGCCGGCTTTCGTGCCATTCACCTTTCCGGTTCCCAAAATGTACCGCCTTTCCCCATTCCTGAAAGTGTTAATCAAGAGTTGTCCTTTTTATCCCAACCCATCAGGGAGAGTAGTGAAAAAATAATCAAAGCGGTGGTTCGTTCCTAGACCCTTTATTTTAATACGGGAAGAATTCTTCTGTTTTTAGATAGTACCCCCTTGCATCTACTTTTTCCATCGTGTTGGTTATTTACGAACTCTCGGTCCCTAAAAAAGAGCGTTAGGATCCATTTTCTGAAGTAAGGAGATGCTTAGGGATACTTGATTATTTGCTTCCGATATTTTTTGTTCCTATGATTTTTTCATCCTTTGCTTCTTCTTCAATCAGTTCCTGAGGGGTTTTTTCTTTAGCCAATCGAATTCTCAGTAGAATTTCGTGATTTCCCCCTGTCAGTGAATAAATTGCTCCGGCAGTAGGAGCTTGATAAGAATAACCCATTGCAAAGCCTGAGTTTTGAAACTCACGGATCATAAAGGTTCCGGTAATTCCAGCATTGATCTGATAGCCTACGGTCATCTCCAGTCTACGGTAGCTCGCTCCTGTATTGAGTACTGCCGATAGAGGTGCATCACTGACCGAACGCAGCAGTCCTGAACTTACCCACGACCAGTCTTTATTAATAGGGACCTCTATACCCGTTATGGCATAGAAATGGGGACGGTCTCTAGCGGTGGTAATCAATCCCTGTGCTTCTTTATAGCGTTTAGTAGCCAAGAGTTGAGGAACCGAAAGCGATAAAAAGAATCGTTCCTTTTGAAGATAGACTCCCACGCCTACATTGGGATTAAAGCGAGAAAAGTTTTGAAATTGAGAGTCTCCGATGGATTCTAAGTTTTTTAGTGAGTTAAAATTGACCGAAAAACTGTTTCCTCCGGCACTGATCCCCAAATAAAAGTTTCCTTCATTGAGGGGTAAACGGTAGGAATAATTGGCGAAAAATCGAGTTTGTTGTTCGATAAAGGTTTGGTCGTTGGTGACCAAAAGACCGTAGCCGGCTCGTTTCTCTCCTGAGGGAAAGCCTAGAGAGGTTGCTTGAACACGAGGTGCATTTTTGATCCCCGACCATTGAGAGCGGTAGGTCGTGCTTAAAAAAGTCCCTTCATCGGATCCAAATACCGCCGGATTAAAAATATGGGTATGGTATTTATAAAGAGCTAAATGGGTATCCTGTTGGGCATGTATTATCAAAGTAGTTCCTAAAAAGAGGAGGCATAGTGGAATCAGTCGGTTTGTTTTCATTAGGGGTGTTTTATGATTAAAAATTGTTTTTTATATTGGCCACTTCTCGATACATCCCGACCTTTGGTCGGGATACCCGAAGTGACGAGTTTCCGTATCAATTTTGTATATACAGCCATCCATAATCCTCTACTTTGCCATCTGCATCCCGATAAATGGTATAGAAATAAGAAGTGGAGGGCAGTGTTCTGCCTGTCTCGTTCCAATCCCCGACCCAATCGTTGTTGTAGCCGCTTAAGGCACTAAAGACCACTTCTCCGGTTCGGTTATAGACATATACCACCGCGTTGGGATGGTTTTCAATGCCTTCAATGACCCAGGTGTCGTTTACTCCGTCTCCGTTGGGAGAGATCCCTTCCGCTACCAATAGGGTCGTGGTATTAAAATACGGGATACACACAGAGGTAAGGGTACAACCCTCAGCGGTTGTAATCTGAACCGCATAACTTCCTTTTACCTCTGTGGGTGTAAAGGATTGCTGGGTAGCTCCGGCTATGGGGGTATTTCCGTTTTCACAATCGATCCACTGATACTGCGCTCCCGGATGTGCTGCGGTCAGCGTATTGCCTTCCACTAAGACCTCAGTCTCCGGAAGCGGATAGACCGTCAAGTCCAGACGATGAAGCGTGGTACAACCC
>JAYNHN010000016.1:0-24317 GCA_038108035.1 Flavobacteriaceae bacterium | reverse complement strand
GGCATATGCCCTAAAGGGTGAGCAATTACCCATTCTTTATGGCAAAACTAAAGACTTAGAACTCATTGAAGAATCGGAAAAAGCGAATATCCATTTTACAATCAATCCGAAAGAAAATCAAATTGCTGAAAGCTACGAATTACGAATTTCCAAACAACAAATTGAAATCGAAGCCCAAGACGCGGCTGGATTGTTTTACGCTTTTATTACACTGAACCAATTGATGGAAGATTCAGTCCATCAAGATCAAACACTCCCTGTACTTTCTATTAAAGATGCCCCAAAAATTGCTTTTCGGCCAATTCATCTGGATGTAAAACACCATCGAGAAAAGGAATCCTATTATTATGAATTAATGGATCATTTGGCACAACTAAAAATTAATGGTATAATTCTAGAGATCGAGGACAAATTAAAGTACAAACGCCGTCCTGAAATTGGATCCGCAGATGCATTGAGTATTGAGCAATGGAAAACCCTAAGTGATTATGCTCAACAAAGGAACATTAATATCAGCCCATTGGTTCAAGGTTTGGGTCATGCTTCCTTTATTTTAAAACATGAAAAGAATTTTTCCTTACGCGATGAGCCCGAAAGCGATTGGGCATTCAACCCTTTGGATCCTGAAACCTATTCGCTTCAATTTGATTTGTATTTGGATGCTTTAGAAGCCACTCCACACGGAAAATACCTACACGTAGGAGGAGATGAAGTGTATACCACTGGGAGAAATAGTGGGAAAAGTGCTTTGGAACTCAATTTAATTTGGCTCAATAGGGTCTGCAACTTTGCGGCAAAATACAATCGAATTCCCATTTTTTGGGACGATATGCCCCTCAAACAAGCCGGATTGATGAGTTCCATTTACGATCGAAATGCGACCGAAAAAGAAGTTGATTCCATTTGGTTAAAAAACGAAAATATCCTAAATGCATTTATCGAGCAGTTCCCAAAAAACTGCATTTACATGCGATGGAATTATCAATTTGCCGAATCCTATGGCAATGGAAAAGCGATGGACTGGTTTTCGAATAACGGTTTTAATGTGATGGGTGCAACGGCAGGACAAACACGTTGGACACTAATGCCTCAAAAAGAAAGCAACATAGCCCAAATTAGAATCTTTGCAGATCAATCAATCAATCGAAATTACAACGGTTTATTACTCACTCTTTGGGACGATGATTCACCTCATTTTGAACTGTATAAAAGGGGTATTGCAGCATTTGCCGAATACTCATGGGGGGGTATGCAGCGCAGCATTAGTGATTTCAAATCAGTCTTTAGACATCGTACTTTGGGGGCAAATTTTCATACGGAAGAATTTTCTTTCATTGACGATCTGGATCAACCTGTTAGTCTATGGACCCATCTTTTTATGAAGGAGGGAGTCCATCGGAATCGTTTGAATAGTGGCCAAAATCCCAAACAATCAATGATCATCGATTTACCCGATTTCAATAATAAAGGATTTTGGAGTGAACGCTATGCGGACCGACTTAAGAGTATGGAGGAAAACACCATACTTGTTAAAAAAGTGAAGCAAACACTCGATAAAATTCAAACTCAAAATCCAAAAAACCCCTATTTGATCGAGATCTATCAACAGGTGGGAGCCTTAACCAATTTTAATTTCAAATTAATGCAAGCCGTTCATGAATTCGATATGGCTAAAGGAGAGGAAAAGGAATCCAATGCGATTCAAAAAATCACTCAACTTAAGGGTCAATTTCATTTGGTTCGACAAAAATTGGAGTCCGTCTATGGCAAAACACGAATTCTTAACAAACCCGATGATTATATTTTGGACCAAGACCACCATCACCACCCCGCCAACCAGACCGTAAATTTTGACTGGCAATTTAGGGCTGAATTGCTTTTTTTAGAAAAAGTAGAAGAACACTTTAAAACTCAAAAGGCCTGGAGAGAAGGGAAACAATCTGTTTTAGAATAGAATGTTTAATCTTTTAAATTAAATAGTGAAAATATTTTTTTTAATAGTATTACTATTATAATTTTGTAGCTGATGGAACAATTAAGTGTACATTTTGTTATCGATTCCTCATTGTATGAAAAAAACCCTGAATCCACGGACTTGGGAAAAAAAATCGTATGCAATAGTATTGACCTGATCAACACATTGGGGTATGAAGCGTTTACCTTTAAAAAATTGGGTAATGCGATTGGGTCCAACGAAAGTTCCATCTACCGCTATTTTGAAAGTAAACACGCTTTATTGGTATATTTGGTGAATTGCTACTGGAGTTGGATTGAGCACAAATTGGCTTTTGCAACGGCTAATATCAATACGGCAGAAAAAAAACTAGACAAAGCCATTCGATTACTTACCGAAGAAGTCAGAGAGGACAGTTCTTTTTCATTCATCAATGAGGTTTTACTTAGCAAAATTATCATCTCCGAAGCTACGAAAGCGTATCATACCAAAGACGTAGATCAGGAAAATGAAAAAGGGTTTTACAAAACCTATAAACGTGTGGTTCAAAGGGTTAGTGATATTGTCCTTGAGGTCAATCCCTATTTTAAGTTTCCTCATATGCTTATTTCCACGGTAATCGAAGGAGCACATCAGCAGCGTTATTTTTCAGAACACCTCCCCGCACTCACCAATTGTGTAGAAGGAGAAAACAGCATAGCTGACTTTTATTCTAAACTCGTTAAAAGTTGTATAAAAGAATGATAATTGAGCGTTTTAAAAATAATAGAGGGATCCAGCTTTTTATAGTAATGAGTATTTTATCTTGTTTTACATTTAATTTAAGTAGAACCTACCTAGACTCGGTCTCATTGATCAACTACGAAAGCGTAGAAATTGATTGGTCTGAAGATGGCGAAGAAGGCAATGAAAAACTTGAAAATGAAAAAGAAAAGACAGTCGATTTTAAAACCTTGTTAAATCCTTTGTTCATTGATAACTATCTTAAAAATCAAGTGATTTTATCTTCTCACTTACACGGGGACTTAGTTATCGAAGTTCCCTTTCCTCCTCCGGAACACTCTTAAAAACATCCATCCCCATAATCGAAATTGTAAAAACTGAAAAGCGCTCGTCTTTTTGGTTGCAACTATTTATTTATCAAAAAAAATATATGAAAAATTCAAATTTATTTTCTAATCTAAAATCGGATTTACCCGCAAGTCTGGTGGTGTTTTTTGTAGCACTCCCGTTATGTCTTGGAATTGCTTTGGCAAGTGGAGCTCCTTTATTTTCGGGATTAATCGCAGGTATCATAGGGGGTATTGTTGTAGGAAGTCTTAGTGGTTCTCAAATCGGAGTCAGTGGTCCTGCTGCCGGTTTGGCTGCTATTGTATTAACCGCCATTGGCAGTTTAGGAGGTTTCGAAAACTTCTTAGTAGCTGTTGTATTAGGGGGTGTCATCCAACTCATTTTCGGTATTCTTAAAGCAGGAATCATCGGATATTATTTTCCATCTTCTGTGATCAAGGGTATGTTAACAGGAATAGGAATCATTATTATTTTAAAACAAATTCCTCATTTTTTTGGGTACGGTGCCAGTCCCGAAGGGGATTTCGCTTTTATTCAAGATAACGGTGAAAACACCTTTTCAGCACTCGGAAGTGCCTTAAAATTTATTAGCCCTGGAGCTACATTAATTGCAACGATTAGTTTGATTGTAATGATCGTTTGGAGCTCTGTTTTGGCTAAAAAAGCCAAAATTTTTCAACTGATTCAGGGGCCGCTAGTTGCCGTTGCACTGGGAATATTTTACTTTGTTGCCACTATGGGAAGTGATCTCTGGGGAATCTCATCTGAACTTTTAGTAAGTGTACCCATTCCTAAAGATTTTAACTCTTTTGTCGGTCAGTTTAGTTTTCCTAATTTTTCTGTCATTAACAACCCTGAAATTTGGATCACTGCCTTTACCATAGCCTTAGTTGCGAGTTTAGAAACCTTGCTTTGTGTTGAAGCGACAGACAAATTAGATCCTGAAAAGCGTGTTACTCCAACCAACAGAGAGCTCATAGCCCAGGGAACTGGAAATATTCTTTCGGGACTGATTGGTGGATTACCGGTGACACAAGTTATTGTTAGAAGTTCAGCCAATATTCAATCTGGAGGGAAATCCAAGATGTCGGCCATTATTCACGGATTTCTGCTGTTGATTTCTGTAGTATTGATCCCGACGGTATTAAATAAAATTCCTCTTTCAGTATTAGCCGCCATCTTATTGATCGTTGGTTATAAACTGGCCAAGCCACAATTGTTCAAAACTATGTACCAACTCGGTTGGAAACAGTTCGTTCCATTTGTTGTGACCATTGTTGGAATTGTATTTACAGACTTATTGGTTGGAATTGCCCTAGGATTAGGTGTGGGTATAGCTGTTATTTTGATCAAAAGTTATCAAAACTCTCACTTCCTTCATATTGAAGGAAAAGACGATGGAAAACCTAAAGTAAAAATGACCCTTGCCGAAGAAGTAACCTTTTTTAATAAAGGGGCTATTTTAAAGGAACTGGAAAGCCTACCGATGGACACCTATCTCGTTTTAGATGTAACCAAAACTAGATTTTTAGATAATGATATTGTAGAAATTCTTGAGGATTATATTGTAAAAGCAAAAAGTAGAAACATCGATATTGAAATTATCTCTGAAAGAGGAACTGAGAAAAATCCAGATAGTTTTATCCACTTTTTTAAATTGCGTCCAAAAAGTGCTTAACGGAAAAAAATATGAATTCCTTTTTGAAAAAGACTGATAACTGTTATCAACCCAAAGAGATTCCTTTTTTATTGAAAAGAAAAAATTGGGGTTTTTCAAAAAGAAATACGGATGCAAACCATTTATTTCATGCACTTTCTCTTCAAAAATTAGATGGGGGTGGAATGATGAATTAAACCATTTTAACAACCTGAAGCACCGAATTAAATGCTTCACAAAAGAATAATAATTATGAACGCACACACACTAGAATCTCAAACCAAAATGACTCCTGAAAGCGCACTTCAGGAACTAAAAGAGGGAAATGTACGTTTTACTCAACAAAAAGAGTTGAATCGTGATTTGCTCCTACAAGTTAAACAAACCAGTACGGGTCAATATCCATTTGCCACGGTTTTAAGTTGTATTGACTCTCGAGTTTCTTCAGAGCTTATTTTTGATCAAGGAATTGGCGATATTTTCAGTGTCCGAATTGCGGGAAACTTTGTCAATGAAGATATACTGGGAAGTATGGAGTTTGCCTGTAAATTAGCAGGAACCAAATTAGTTCTTGTACTGGGACACACGGCCTGTGGAGCTGTAAAAGGAGCTTGTGACCATGCACGACTCGGAAATCTTACTGCTTTAATTAACAAAATTGAACCAGCAGTAAAGGCCGTATCTGAACCCGAAGATGAGAGCCTTCGAAATTCATCAAATATCGATTTTGTTAATGCCGTCGCTCAAAAGAATGTCCAAATGACTATTGACAATATCCGTTCCTCCAGTGAAGTACTTGCCGAAATGGAACAAAATGGTGAAATCAAAATCATGGGAGGTATGTACGACATCCATACAGGAACTGTCCATTTTTATTAATGGAATCGTATTTTAATTCTATCAAAAGACCTCTTTTTTTACTAAAAGAGGTCTTTTTTGGTTTCCTACTGCCTTTAAAAAACTCATTCAAAATGAATTTCAATGGGTTTAAAGTCTTTAAAAATAGACTTTCCTTATAAATGCATATCTTTAACAAGTCCTTTGTTTTAAATTACTTTTTTCAATACAAGCGTTTTTCAATCATGAAACCTATTTATTCTCTCTTTTTTATTTTGATTTTTATTTCCTGCCAGCAAAACAAAAAAACTCTTAAATATCCTGAAACTATAAAAAAATCAGTTATTGACACTTACTTTGACACTGAAGTAGTGGACAATTATCGGTGGCTAGAAGACGATAACAGTGAAGAAACCGGAAACTGGGTAAAAGCACAAAATAAAGTTACTTTTTCCTACTTAAATCAAATACCGTTTCGAGAGGAACTCAAGGAGCGATTGGAAAAGTTGTGGAATTATGAAAAGCTCTCTGCTCCCTTTAAGAAAGGATCCTACACTTATTTTTACAAAAATGATGGACTCCAAAATCAATACGTTGTTTACCGAAAAAAAGACGACAGTAAAGAAGAAGTTTTTTTAGATCCCAATAAATTTTCCGAAGATGGAACCACCTCTTTAGCAGGTTTAAGTTTCTCTAAAAGTGGTCATTTAGCAGCCTATTCTATCAGTGAAGGTGGAAGCGATTGGCGTAAGATTATCGTTTTGGATGCCCAACAAAAAACAATTTTAGAGGATACTCTTGTCGATGTTAAATTTAGCGGCATTCAATGGAAGTTGGATGAAGGTTTCTTCTATTCCAGCTACGATAAACCCGATGGAAGTGAATTAAGTGAAATGACCGATCAACACAAACTCTATTACCATAAACTGGGCACTACTCAAGATCAAGACCTATTGATTTACGGAGGAGCCCCAGATGAAAAACACCGCTATGTAGGTGCCACTGTTTCGGAAGATGGACGGTATCTATTTATCTCCGGTTCCAAAACAACATCCGGAAATATTTTGCTGCTAAAAGACCTGAGCAAACCCAATAGTCGATTAATTCCTATGGATGAATCGTACGATACGGATAGTTATATTTTAGAAACCGTAGGAAGTGTTTTTTATCTCGTGACTAACCAAGACGCACCCAACCAAAAAGTGGTGCTAGTCGACGCAAAAAAACCTCAAAAAGTCCATTGGAAAGACTTTATTCCCGAAACGGAACACGTACTGTCTGCTAGTAGTGGAGGGGGTTACTTTTTTGCTCGTTATATGATTGACGCTGTTACTCAAGTGGTTCAATACAATTCGGAAGGGAAAAATCTGGGAATTATTGAACTGCCCGGAGTAGGAACTGCCAGTGGATGGGACGGTCAAAAAGAAGATGAAGTACTCTATTACAGTTTTTCAAATTATCATACCCCTGGGGTGATTTATCGCTATTTCCCTAAAACACGTATTTCAGAACTCTATTGGGAACCAAAAATAGATTTCAACTCAGAGGACTACGTTTCTAGGCAAGTATTTTATTCCTCAGCTGATGGTACCCAAATCCCCATGATCATCACCCATAAAAAAGGAATAGAATACAATGGGTCAAATCCCACCATTCTTTTCGGCTATGGAGGTTTTAATATCAGTTTACGCCCTTCGTTTAGTATTTCTAATGCTGTATGGATGGAGCAAGGAGGAGTATATGCAGTTCCCAATCTACGAGGCGGTGGAGAATATGGAAAAAAATGGCACAATGCAGGAACCCAACTTCAAAAACAGAACGTCTTTGACGATTTTATTGCAGCTGCTGAATACCTGATCGCTGAAAGCATTACCCAACCGGATTACCTTGCGATTCGAGGAGGCTCTAATGGAGGTTTATTGGTAGGAGCTACCATGACTCAACGCCCTGAATTGATGAAAGTTGCACTTCCTGCTGTGGGAGTGTTGGATATGTTGCGTTATCACGAATTCACCGCAGGAGCTGGCTGGTCTTATGATTATGGAACGGCTCAGGATTCTAAAGAAATGTTTGAATACCTTAAGGCCTATTCACCCGTTCACAATGTCAAAAAAGGAACCCGTTATCCAGCTACTCTTATTACTACGGGTGATCATGACGACCGAGTAGTCCCTGCCCACTCTTTTAAGTTTGCTTCTCATCTTCAAGATAAACAAGAAGGAACGCATCCTGTTTTGATCCGAATTGAAACCAATGCAGGACACGGTGCCGGTACGCCTGTTTCAAAAACCATTGAAAAATACGCAGACGTGTTTGGCTTTACGCTTTTCAATATGGGCTTCCGGGTTTTACCCGAGAAATCAAAAAAAATTCCAAAAGGATAAATTAATAATTACTAAAAAATGATTCGTAAAGCCACCAGAGAAGATGCCCAATCAATCTGCGAAATTTACAATCATTACGTTCTCAATACGCATTCCACTTTTGAGGAAAAAGCGATAGACGAAAGTATAATTTCTAACCGAATGCAACTTAATGAAGAGTTAAGCTGGTGGGTTTATGAAGAAAATCATCGTGTACAAGGGTATGCTTACGCCTGCCCATGGAAAATGAGATCTGCTTATCAATATACTTTAGAGGTCAGTATTTATTTTAATAAAGATAAAATTGGAAAGGGAAACGGCAGTTTACTTTATACTCAATTGATCGATGAACTGCGCTCCAAAAACTACAGCACGTTGCTGGCTGGGATTGCACTACCCAACCCTAGGAGTATTAAATTTCATGAAGTCCTAGGGTTCCGAAAGGTAGGTCAACTTGAAAAAGTAGGTTTTAAATTGAACCGATGGATTGACGTTGGCTACTGGCAACTCAATCTATAAAGAAGAACCCTTTAATCCTCCATAGAAAAGTCTTCCATAAACTTGGTTGTATAATCCCCTTTGATGTAATCCGGATGATTCATCAACTTAAGATGAAACGGTATCGTGGTTTTAACCCCTTCGATAATAAATTCTTCCAAGGCTCGTTTCATTTTACTGATGGCTTCTTCACGTGTTTGAGCAGTGGTAATGAGTTTGGCAATCATAGAGTCATAATAGGGTGGAATAACATAACCACTATACACGTGGGTATCTAATCGCACTCCATGGCCTCCCGGAAAATGAAGCGTAGAAATCACACCTGGACTGGGTCTGAAATCATTGAGAGGATCCTCAGCATTAATACGACATTCAATAGAATGCAATTTGGGCAAATGGTTTTTTCCTGAAATTGGTGTTCCCCAAGCTACTTTTATTTGCTCTCGAATTAAATCGTAATCAATCACTTGTTCCGTGATGGGATGTTCGACCTGAATCCGTGTATTCATTTCCATAAAATAGAAATTCTTGTGCTTATCCACCAAAAACTCAATCGTACCAGCTCCTTCATATGCTATGAATTCAGCAGCTTTTACAGCTGCTTCTCCCATTTTTTTTCGGAGTGGTCCCGTCATGAATGGTGAGGGAGTTTCTTCGGTTAGTTTTTGATGACGTCGTTGAACTGAACAATCGCGTTCGGAAAGATGACAGGCTTTCCCTGTAGAATCTCCTACAATTTGAATTTCAATATGGCGAGGTTCTTCTATCAATTTTTCCATATACATCCCATCATTTCCAAAGGCGGCGCCGGCTTCCTGACGCGCACTTCCCCAAGCCTTCTCCAATTCTTCCGGTTTCCAAACAGCTCGCATTCCTTTTCCTCCGCCCCCAGCAGTGGCTTTAAGCATAACTGGGTATCCGATTTCGTGCGCTAGACTTTGTGCTTCTTCCAACGAATCCAAGAGTCCTTCCGATCCCGGTATAGTGGGAACACCCGCAGCTTTCATCGTTGCTTTAGCAGAGGCCTTGTCTCCCATTTGATCAATCATAGAGGCCGAAGCTCCAATGAACTTAATTTTATGTTCCTGACAAATTTTGGAGAATTTAGCGTTTTCGGATAAAAATCCATATCCCGGGTGAATCGCATCCGCATTGGTAATTTCAGCGGCAGCAATAATATTAGATATTTTCAAATAGGATTCGCTACTAGCAGCCGGTCCAATACAAACGGCCTCGTCGGCAAAACGAACATGGAGACTATCGGCATCTGCCTTGGAATAAACCGCTACCGTCTTGATTCCCATTTCCTTGCACGTACGAATAATTCTCATGGCAATCTCTCCACGATTGGCTATTAAAATTTTATTAAACATGCTCCTGTTTTAAGATGGATTGATCACAAATAATGGTTGGTCAAATTCTACCGGTGAAGCATCATCCACAAGAATTTTTACGATAGTCCCACTAAGTTCGGATTCTATTTCATTGAAAAGTTTCATGGCCTCTATCACACACAAAACATCTCCTTCTTTTACCATATCTCCTGCCTCAACAAAAGCAGGTTTATCAGGGGATGCCTTTCGGTAAAAGGTCCCGATAATTGGTGATTTGATCGTGATGTGCTTAGCGTCCTCTTCAGATTTTGCCGGAACTACGGGTTCAGCAGCAGCTGGAGTTTCGGCTACTACAGGAGCAACCGGTTGAACGGCAACCGGCGCTTGGATAGGATGTAATTGTTGCATCATAGCCCCTCTTTCGATTGAGGGTACATCCGAACCTGTCTTGATGGTGATTTTTACATCTTCCGTCTCTAGTTTCACTTCTTGTGCGCCTGATTTCGCAACAAATTTGATTAGATTTTGAATGTCTTTAATATCCATAAAATGTTTGATTTGTTTTTTTTATTAATAAGCCCAAGTAAGATGTGCTGCTCCCCAAGTGAATCCTCCCCCAAAGGCTGCAAACACTAACTTGTCTCCTAATTTAAATTTTGATTCATAATCGTGAAGTAAAAGCGGTAAGGTTGCCGCTGTGGTATTGCCGTAGAAAGCAATATTCATTAAAACTTTTTCTGGTGATAAATTCAATCGGTTGGCTGTAGCGTCAACAATCCGTTTATTGGCTTGGTGAGGAACCAAATAATCGACTTGATCTCTGTTTAAATCGTTTCGCTTCATGATTTCCTCTGCAACATTTGCCATTTCAGAAACAGCATATTTAAAAACTGTTTTTCCTTCTTGATGTATGTTGTGCCATCCATTTTCCAAAGTTTGATTACTAGTAGGATGCAGAGAACCCCCTGCTTTAATTCTTAACGACATGCGTTCAGTACCATTGCTTCTAAAATATTCGTCTTCCCATCCAAAATCGTTTGAACTGGGTTCAAAAAGTACAGCACCTCCTCCGTCACCAAAGATGATACAGGTTGCGCGATCGGAATAATCAACGATAGATGACATTTTGTCCGCACCGATAAGAAGTACCTTTTTATACCGTCCAGAACTGATATAAGCCGCTGCACTACTCATTCCGTAAAGAAAGCCTGAACAAGCTGCGTTTAGGTCATAAGCAAAGGCATTACGGGCTCCTATGGTAGAGGCTACATAAGCAGCAGTTGCAGCAACGTGAATGTCGGGGGTAATAGTTGCCACCAAAACCAAATCAATCGTTTTGGGATCCACATTGTTTTTGGAAATCAAATCCTCTGCCGCCTGAACAGCAAGATAGGATGTTGCTTTTTCTGGGTCTTTCAGAATGCGCCGTTCTTTAATCCCGGTACGTGAAGTAATCCATGCGTCGTTAGTATCCACCATTTTTTCCAAATCTTGGTTTGTTAAAACCGTTTCAGGAACATAACCGCCTACTCCCGTTATGGCTGCTTTAAACAGCCTTCTATTCTCCTTCAAATTCATGCTATTAATTGTCCCAAAAAGGATTTAATAATGAGTGAAGATAGTAGTTTTTTGATGCAATCAAAATAATTGTAATAAAAAAAAGCCCTCCCGAGTGGAAGAGCTGTCTTTTCTATAATTCTGATTAGGCTTCAGCAGTAGCTGATGAATCTACAAGTACCTTACCCCGATAATACAACTTGCCTTCATGCCAGTGAGCACGGTGATAAAGATGAGATTCACCTGTTGTAGTACAAGTAGAAATTTGTTGGTCAGCCGCTTTGTAATGCGTTCGTCTTTTATCTCTTCTTGTTTTGGAAATTTTCCGTTTTGGATGTGCCATAATTTTAGTTTTATGTGTTCCTTTTAAAGGAGGTCTTTTAATTTATTCCAACGCGGGTCGTTTGTCCCGTTTAAACTATTTTCTTTAGGTTCCAGCTCTTTGAGTTTCTTTACAATATCATTTTGTAAACTTCCGTTTTTGATGCCCGGATGAATCCGTTTTTGAGGGATCGATAAAACGATCATTTCATAGAAATACTGTTCTACACTGATTTGATAACTCCCTTCAGATAGAACTAATATTTCGTCTGAAGTGTTTGAAACACTTCCGAATTGTACGATTAATTCAAATTGAATATTCACTGGATGATCAAATTCCTCCATGGAAACATCACATTGTAGTTTTACAATACCTTTAACGTCGAAGCTCAATTCCAGAAAACGAGGTTTTTTGTCTAAAACTAAATTCCCTACAAGTTGGGCTTTTTCAAAATCGGTATACTCAAAATGCTCAAAGAACGAATTATCTATTGCAAATTCAAAAAAGTGTTTCCCGTCTTTTAACCCCACAAATGGGATGGTAAATTCCTTCAACGCTTCCATTGTTCTGCAATTGATGGGCAAAAGTAAAAAAAAATTAATGAATCAAACTAAATTAATGGATTATACTTTTTTCGATAGTGAAGATTTCAAGCACTCAAACTTAAAATGGATTCATTATAGTAAGGATTCTTTAAAAGAAATCTCTATTTTTAATAAAAACAAATCCTTAGAAGTGGATCAATATACACAAAAAATTACGGCTGCATTCCCATGGATTGTGAGTCTATTTACCTTAACAGCGCTCTTTTATCCTCCATTATTTACATGGTTTAAAGGTCTTTGGATCACATTGGGTCTAGGAGGAATTATGCTCGGGATGGGACTGACTCTAAAAATCTCCGATTTTTTTCAAATTATTGAAAATCCACGCTGGGTATTGGCGGGTCTCAGCCTCCAATTTTTGGTTATGCCCTTTTTGGGTTGGGGATTGGCAACACTTTTTCAACTTCCTCCTCTGTTTGCCGTAGGAATGATCTTGGTCTCTTGCTGTCCGGGAGGAACCGCTTCCAATGTCATTGCTTATCTTTCTAAAGCTCAGGTTGCCCTTTCCGTTAGTATGACCGCCTTTTCAACTTTGGCTGCCATCTTGATGACCCCTTTTTTAACGCTTCAACTTTCGGGCAGCTATCTGGAGGTTCCGGCTTCTGGACTATTTTACAGTACTTTGAAGGTTGTTTTACTCCCAGTTGGCTTAGGTGTTTTATTAAATAACTATTTCCCAAAACCCACTCAAAAAATTCTTCCTTTTGCACCACCTACAGCCGTTCTATTAATCGCATTCATTGTAGCCAGTATTGTAGCTCAAGGAAAAGAAATCATACTCAGTTCTGGTTTTCAATTGGTCATAGCCTTAATTTCTTTACATTTCTCCGGATTCGTCATTGGACTTTTAATTAGTTTGGCCTTATTTAAAAACTGGACTGTGGCCAAAACAATTTCTATAGAAGTTGGGATGCAAAATTCCGGGCTGGGGGTTGTTTTAGCAAGGGAGAACTTTAGCAGTCCACTCGTTGCCATTCCATCTGCACTTTCCAGTTTGATTCATTCTTTACTGGGGAGTATTTTTGTAGTGCTTTTTAAAACGAAAACATAACTTAATTTATTGATTCATATAATTATGGACTTTTTCAACTTAAAATTAACTCAAACGATTCGGTCTTTTATTATTCCTCTTCTCAGCCTTCTGTTTTGGTGGGGTTGTGGCTCAAAGCAAACGGAAAAAAAATCGCCCAACATCATCTGGTTGGTGGCCGAAGACCTATCGCCTGAGTTTTTACCTATGTACGGAGATTTAACAACCCAAATTCCCCATCTAGAGGCATTGGCTAAGGATGGTGTGGTTTTTGAAAATGCGTACAGTCCCGTTCCTGTTTGCGCACCAGCTCGTAGTGCATTAATTACAGGTATGTACCCCACCACTTTAGGCACTCACAATATGAGAACCTACAATGCCTACAAAGAAGACAATGAACCCAGTATAGGAATCCCTAGTTACTCCCCTAGAGTTCTTGATGGGGTAAAAATGTTTACCCAATATCTTCGTGCCAAAGGGTACTATTGTACCAACAACGCCAAGGAAGATTATAACTTTAAAAAAACAACAGGTGCATGGGATGAAAGCAGTCCTAAAGCCCATTGGAAAAACCGAAAAGCCGGGCAGTCTTTTTTTTCTGTATTTAATTTTGGTATTACTCATGAATCTCAAATATGGAACCAGGCCAATAGCCCCCTTTTGGTTGACCCCAAAATCTTAAATATACCTGCCGTTTTTCCAGACACCCCCGAAGTTCGAAAAGATCTGGCAGTCAACTACAGCAACTTGATCCGTCTGGACAAACAAATTGGAAAGATCATAGATCAACTTAAGGCAGAAAATCTTTATGAAAACAGTATCTTGTTTTTTTATGGAGACCATGGAGGTCCTTTCCCTCGATACAAAAGAGCCTTGTACGAAACAGGAATTAAAGTCCCTTTGATTATTAAATTTGCCAAACAACAAAAGGGTGGAACACGAAATAAAGACCTGATCAGTTTTATTGATTTTGCGCCTAGCGTTCTGTCCTTAGCTGGAATTAATCCCCCCGAGATCATGCAAGGAAGGGCTCAATTTGGGGCGTATCGATCCGCTGAAAAGTCAGAGTTTATTTTTGCTTCTTCCGATCGATTTGATGAACAAGTGGATCGTCTTCGAGCGCTTCGTTGGAGAAATTTTAAATACATAAAAAATTTCCATCCTGAAATCAGTAATGCAATTCCGGTAAGCTATCGAGAACAAATGTCTATGATGCAAAATTTAAATCAATTGTGGCGTGAGGGGAAATTATCTAAAAAAGTAAGGCAATGGTTTGCAACTCCAAAACCTCAAGAGGAACTGTATCAGATAGATAACGACCCCTATGAGCTGAATAACTTGGCAGATAAAGAAGCGTTTAAGGACACCTTAGTTTTTTTAAGAAAACAAATGGATACCTGGATCCTAGAAACTCGTGATTTGGGTGCAATCCCGGAAAAGGAATTGATTGAAAACTGGTTGCCAAATGGAAAAAAAGTTCAACTTGAAGCACTTACCGCCTCATTAGAGCAGGAGTCAGTTTCCTTAACGCATCCTAAAAAGTCATCAACAATTGTTTGGAAAACGAAAAAAGACAGTGTTTGGAATGTATACACCCAACCCCTGAAAGGCATCCACTCCCTTCAAGCAAAAGCGGTTCAAATAGGCTTTAAAGAAAGTCCTGTGTTCACGATGGATTGATATAGATTTTTAAGTTTTATTGGATTTTCGTTGAAGAAAAATCGTTCGTGATGCATAAAGTGCCTCCACAAATGAACCCGTATCTGCGTTCCCCTTTCCAGCAATTTCAAAGGCAGTTCCGTGATCCGGTGAAGTTCGAACATGACTTAAGCCTGCCGTAAAGTTTACCCCTTGACCAAAAGATAGTGTTTTAAAGGGTATCAAACCTTGATCGTGGTACATGGCCAACACCGCATCGTACTTTAAATACGATTGATTTCCAAAAAATCCGTCTGCTGCAAAGGGTCCGAAAACCAAAGTTCCTTTATCAAATATTTTTTGAAGTAAGGGTCGTACCAATTGGTCGTCCTCTCTGCCGATAACACCCTGATCTCCCGTATGTGGATTGATCCCCAACACTGCTATTTTGGGTCTTTGAATACCAAAATCCTGTTGCAAACTTTTTACTAAAAGTACTATTTTACTGGCTATTTTTTCTTCTGTCAGATAATTGGAGATCTCCTTCAAAGGAATGTGGTCACTAACCAAGGCAACTTTTAAAGACGCCGAAATCATAAACATCAAACTTTCTCCTTCCAATTCTTGATTGAGGTAATCGGTATGACCAGGAAACTGGAATTGGTCAGATTGAATATTCTTTTTATGGATGGGTGCGGTTACAAGAACATCCAATTGATTTTTTTTAAGGGCTTCGGTTGCTGCCTTTAATGAAGCGATTGCATAGGTTCCTGCATCGGTCTGTTCTTCTCCATAGTTAATAGCAAATGGTCTTTCCCAGCAATTGATGACATTCAATTGACCTTTATGCGGTTTTTTTAAATTCTGAAGTTTAAAAATAGGAGTTCCTATCGAATACCGCTTTCGTTCCTCAATGAAGTTTTGGACATGAGCAAAAACTATAGGAGTAAAAAAATCAAAGATTCGTTTGTCTTGAAAGGCCTTTAGAATGATTTCAATTCCAATTCCATTGGGGTCACCAACAGAGATTCCTACTCTTATTTTTGAGGTTTCACTCATTTCAAGTGCTTTTATACCTATTTTTGAAGACAAATGTAATTAAATTAAAACGCATGTTTACTGGAATTATAGAAGCTTTTGGAACGGTTAAAACACTAACAACGGAGGGAGAAAACCTTCATATCCAAATTGAAAGTGAGTTAGCTTCTGAGTTGAAAATTGATCAAAGTGTTGCCCACAATGGGGTTTGTCTTACCGTCGTATCCTGTGATGAAAAGTCCTATACTGTCACGGCGATTCAAGAAACTTTAGACAAAACCAATTTGTGCTTATTACAAGAAGGCGATGGGATTAATTTGGAACGCGCTATGAAGTTAGGAGATCGACTGGACGGTCATATCGTTCAAGGACATGTTGATCAAACGGCCAAATGCATTGAATCTGTTTCAAAAGAGGGGAGTTGGATTTTTACCTTTGAATACGATTCCCAATTTAACAACATTACGATTGAAAAAGGGTCCATTACAGTGAATGGAGTCAGTCTAACGGTTGTCAACTCAAAAAAAAATCAGTTTTCGGTTGCAATCATTCCTTATACCTATGAGCACACCAACTTCCATAAGCTAAAAACCGATCAAACTGTCAATTTAGAATTTGATTTAATCGGAAAGTACATCGCAAAGTTGTATTCAGATCACTAAATTTCATATATTTAGTGAAAACAAACTAAAATGGATTTACTTGAATTATCAGCCCTCTTACTATTATTAGCCTCCATTTTTTCAATCATTAATTTACGGATATTAAAATTACCTCAGACCATCGGATTGATGGTTTTGGCTATCTTTTTATCTATGGGCGTTCTGGTCACGGGTTTAATCTTTCCGGATTTTTTGGCCTACGCCACTTCGATGACACAAGATTTAGACTTCAGTGTTTTATTGATTGATGTGATGCTTCCCTTCTTGCTTTTTGCAGGCGCTATTAGTGTCAATGTTCACGAACTCTTAAAAGACAAAGTCACTATTTTATTACTGGCGAGTTTTGGAGTGATCTTCTCTACTTTTGTAGTAGGATCTATTATTTTTTGGGTGACCCAGCAGGCCTTTTTTGGTCTAAGCGGGTTAGGATTGAGTTATGTAGATTGTTTACTTTTTGGCGCTTTAATTGCCCCAACCGATCCAATTGCGGTATTGGCAATGGTAAAAAAGATGAATATGTCTTCTGTTACAGAGACCCGAATTGCGGGAGAATCTTTATTCAATGATGGGATTGGAGTCGTTGTTTTTCTAACCCTATTAAGCATTAAAGCCGAAGGGATCGAGAATATAACGATACAAAGTGTGGGTTTCTTATTTGCTACGGAAGTAATTGGTGGTGTACTTCTGGGTGCTGTAATGGGTTACTTGGGACTAAAACTCGTAGAATACATTGAAAATGAACACGTTGAATTAGAGGTGCTTATTACGCTTTCTTTGGTGCTATTGGTACCGGTAATTTCACATCAGTTTCACTTTTCTGCAGTACTAGGGGTCGTGGTGATGGGACTATTTTTAAATCAAAATATCGATTCAGACAAAGAAACTGATGGCGTTCAAAAAGCTATGGGCGATTATGTCTACAAGTTTTGGCACCTATTAGATGAAACCTTAAATGCCATACTGTTCATTTTAATTGGTTTAGAAATCATCCCTATTTTACAAAATTTTGATGTTTCTTATATTTTGGTTATTCTATTAACAATCGTGGTGGTGGTCCTTTCAAGGGGGATTGGTGTTTTTGTACCGATCAAAATCCTCTCTATAAAAAAACAATTCGAAAAAAATACTGCGTTGATTATCACTTGGGGAGGTCTGCGTGGTGGATTGAGTATTGCTTTGGCATTGAATTTACCTGATTCCATTGGCGACGGAAAAGATTTGATTTTAATCCTTACCTATGGAGTGGTTTTATTTACCATCTTGGTTCAAGGATTAACACTCAAAAAAATTGTTAAATAATTTGATTTACAATTGCACCAATTACTATATTTGAACTGAGAAGTTCGAGCTGTGACAACAGCTAAGTTTAACTAAATGTAGAAAGGAGGTGTCTTATGTCTTATGATCATTATTTGAGGAATTACAGACTACAGGTGCCCACTTTTGGCCCGTTGTAATTTCCTTATCTATAACAAAGCGAGCCGATGGGCTCGCTTTTTTTTAATTCAATTTCAATTGTAATGAAAAAAATCCCTCAAGCCGACTTAAACGAATTTCTAAGTCATGATCCCAATCGCAAAGCATCCTTTGTTCAACATATAGGTGCTTCTTTCCAAGAAATCGGATTTATCACCCTCAAAGGTCATTTTTTAAGCAAGGATCTTCAAGCAGATCTATACCACGAAATAAAGACTTTTTTTGCCTTACCCAAAGAACAGAAAACTCAATACGAGATTAAGGGCGGTGGTGGACAAAGAGGCTACACCGGATTTGGCAAAGAACATGCCGAAGGAAGAAATGTGGGTGATCTAAAGGAGTTTTGGCACTTTGGTCAGGATCTTCAAGCACGTCCTCAACTAAGCTCACTTTACCCAAAAAATGTTCAAGTAAAAGAGCTGGAACACTTCAACTCAATCGGAAATCTTGTTTATAAAAAATTGGAAGAAACGGCTCAAGTTCTTCTTCGAGCCATTGCACTCTATCTCAAGTTGGATGAACACTATTTTGACTCCTATATCTTGGAAGGAAATTCCATTTTAAGGGCCATACATTATCCCCCACTAACCGAGGCTCCCGAAGAAGCCGAAAGGGCAGCTGCACACGGAGACATCAATCTTATTACCCTTTTGATGGGGGCTGAGGGCAAAGGACTGCAAGTACTCAACCGACAAAATGAATGGATTGATGCCATTGCAGCTCCCGATGAATTGATGATCAATATTGGGGATATGCTTTCCAGATTGACCAATAATTTACTGCCTTCTACCATTCACAGAGTGGTTAACCCACCTCAAGAGGAATGGGGAAAAGCTCGGTATTCACTCCCGTTTTTTATGCATCCCGTTCCTCATATGCCGCTCAACTGTCTGGCTCAAACCATTGACAAAGAACACCCCAAACAATACGAGGATATTTTGGCCGGTGATTTTTTACATCAAAGATTGATTGCATTGGGTCTTTTTGAAAAGTAAATTATTCCTTTTTTAAAACTCGATAAACCCCCCTTCCCAACTCTGCTAAAAAAGGAATCCCAACCGTTTCGAATTCATAAACATCATCGTTAAAAACCTGGTTGTTGTTTACGAGAAGAGTGGCTGTTAAAAAAAACTCTAAATCTTTTTCTTGATCATGAATATAAGCCACATCGGTCAAGGTTCCGTAAGCATAGCCCACTTTGTTATAGATACGGATAGCGTCTCCCATTTTTCCCTTTTGATCGCCATAAATCAAAAATTTACCATAACTGTCCCAATAGGTCTTCGGATCGTAAACGGGGTTTTTACTCTCGGCCGGTGTTCGGCTCATCCAATAGCGCAAAAACTCGTAATCCTCAGGGGTCAAATCAAACCGTTGTTGGGGTGGGAACACCTCAGGGAAAATAATCCGCTGTAGAATTCCCGTTAAATCCTGAAGGGAAATCCGATTTTTTTCGCCAAAATCCATTGAACGGTTGACTATTCCGTTTTCACCCACATATGCTTTTCCTTTCAAAACCCCTTTTAGTTTGTGAGATTGTAATGCTTTTTTCGCTTGGATTGAAACTTGATGATAAAGTGAGTCTTGTTCTGAATTGAAAAAAGTATATTCCCAAGTATTGACATTATCGGCTCCCAAAAGAAATTTGTGACGGATCTGTGTATGAAGAAGTCCTTTTTGGGTCAATTGCGCATTTATATAGTCCCGCCCCAAAAAATCAAACAAATAATTATAGGCATCGTTGTCGCTTACCAAAAAGATTTTCTTGATCTGCTGTCCCAAAGTAAGTTCTTGACTGGAGTGGGTTGTATCTTTTGATATAACAACCTTCCCTTCGATATCGGTTATCACAAAAGGCGAGTCTTTAGAAATTAAAATTCCTTGACTGTTTAATTCCTTAATTTTTTGGAGGGTTAAAATAGCAATGGGCAATTTGGCGGTACTTGCCGGGTAAAAATAACGATTCTCGTCCAATTGGAAAGTGGATTCCATAAAGTGAGGGTTGCCCTGAGCATCCCTGTTAATCTGAGTTAATAAGATTTGGACTTCATGGACCTTCTTTTGTTGTAAAACCGCTTGTAATTTGGGATTAGAGTCTGAAAGTACTTGTTCTAATAAGGTAGGATTCCTCTGGCAACCCCCTCCAAAAAAAAGTATAAGAACACTTAAAATTATTAATAAACGCATTTTACAGATGGGCAAATTTTTCAACATCCGCTGCTGAGGTCAAATCAGGCAAATGCTCAGACAAAGGAATACACAACAATTGTTTGGGATGAGCTTGAACTAAATTCATGACAGCCACGGGTAGCTCTTTTTCATCTCGAATGGGATGAATGGGACAATTCTTGATAAACGGATAGAGTTCAGACCCTTTAAAACTAAAAATATTCATGCTGACTCGAATCTCTCCCGAGCTATCCTGATACTGTTCTACCGTATCCGGTTCCGGTTTTTCAATGATTTGAACTAAAAAGCCTTCTGAATCCATTTCCATGACGGCAAATTGAGCAATACGCTCGTCAGAAAATTGCAATCCGGATCGGGCGTAGCTAATGAGTGCATGTGGAACCATTCGTTCCTGTCTCAGTTTATAGAATGCATTGGAGGAATATAAATTATCGCCATTGCATATGGTAAAGGATTGATCAAGTAATTCAGGGTATTGATCCATCGCTTGTTGAACAGCATCGGCGGTTCCCAATGGTTTGTGTCTTTCCTTGGGAATGTATTGAATGGCAAAATGAACTTGGGCTCCCGCATAGAAATTATTTTTGTCCTTGGTTCCCACTTCAGTCTGAAAGGCTTCGTTTTCCTCGCTGATAATAAGGTAGATATCGGAATATCCCGCTTCTACTGCATGGGAGATCAAATGGAACAAAAGTGGTTTTTGTTCGACCCCCAGAGGAATCAAACTTTTATGTGCTTTGCGCGCCACTGTTTTTTCTGAATCGGAGAGATTGGCCGTTTCTAAAGAGCGTTTCATTCGTGAGGAAGCTCCTCCCGCCATTATCAATAAGGAGGTGATTTTTTTCATCTAAAATGAATATAATTTAACTTCATAGGCCGCTTGGGCACCGTTGTTAAGAAACGCTTCAATTACTCTCTCTTTTTTGGAAGGAGGTACTAAGGCAACCATGCAACCACCCCCTCCGGAACCAATAATTTTAGCCCCCAAAGCCCCTTCACTTCGCGCTGCTGCCATTTGCTTTTGCATTACAGCAGGGGTATTTTGGATCCGTTCTTCTAAAATTTGTTGGTGTTCGTTCATCCACGTACCCAGTTGCTTAATGTCAACGGATGCTCCTTGGAGCATCTTTTTAGCTTTTAAGGTCAGTACATAATTATGAATTGCTGCATACCAATGATCTGCATAGAGATCGGGTACGCAGTTGGCATACCGTTTGTAATCGGCTTCTATCGCCTCTTGGATTGTAAATTGGGGATGTTGCGCCTGAATAGCTTCAATGGCTTTTTGTCCGTATGCTCTTGCATATTGGAGAACCGTTTGGGTCTGCTTGGAAATTCCGGATTCTGCTACAATCAAAGTACCCAAATACGGTTGTAAACGAGTACTTATTTCCGTTTGTGTATCGATAAAAATTAATCCCCCCTGTGCAATGGTATATTGATCCATGATCCCTCCGGACTGATTAAAATATTCAACTTCGGCTTCATAGGCCCATTTTCCTATTTGTTCGTTGGACACATTTTGGGGCTGTACTTGGGCTTGATTTAAAAAACGTAACCAAGCTACAACTAATGCCGAGGAACTCGAAACCCCTGCATTGACCGGAATAGTCCCTGAAATTTCAATATCATATCCTTGGGAAAATTCAGCTCCCTTTTGCTGCAAAACCCAAAGTCCCGAACGATAGTAATCTTCGGATTGAATTTCATTCAACTTTTCATGGAGATCAATTGTAATTTCCTTATTTAAATCAAGCAGATGTATAACATATTTTGATTTTTTGTTTGGGATTGCTATTAAATTGATTTTTCGATCAATGGTACCGGCAATGACCGGAAGTCCTAAGTAATCTTGATGATCTCCAAAAAAACAAATGCGTGCGGGTGCTTCTACTTCTATCACGGTGTTTTTTTAAATATGTGAATACGAAAATGAACCCATTAAGAAACGATTGCTAAGGCTTGGGTTTGTTGCCATTGATTACGAGTAAAATCAGGGAATTTTTGAGGCATTCCCCCTTGTGCTACAGAGGCTTCACTCAATGGTGCTACCGCACTCCACAGACAGCCTTCGTACACATTTTGATCCAAAGGCAAACCTTTACGCAGACATTCCACCATACGGTAGCGCATCATAAAGTCCATTCCTCCATGACCTCCCATTTTTTTTGCTAGAACACCTAGGCGTTTGTATAGAGGGTGTTCGTATTGGTCGTAAAGCGCCTCCAATTGCTCCCCCTGCGCCCAACGGTGATGATTCTCGGTGGCTCCGGGAACACCTCCTTCTAAGGCCACTCGGGTAGGAAAACCCGCTAGTGTTCCTTTAGTTCCTTGAATCAGGTTGTGCCTTGAATAGGGTCTTGGACTCGTTTCATCCCACTGAATCATGATGGTTCTTCCCAAACTAGTTTTTACAATGGAAGTATTTAAATCTCCGCCTTTGTAATCCAAGGCATTCCATTTGTGATCCGCTTGGTAGTTTTTTTCAGCATAAAGGTTTCGACCTCGACCTGGCGTTGAAAAAGAAACCAAACTCGCAAACTGATCTTCTCCTCTTCCTAAATTCATGTATTGAGCCACTGGACCGAGTCCGTGGGTAGGGTATAAGTTTCCATTCCGATGGGCATAGTGCTGCGTTCGCCAAGATCCTGTTCCACGCTCTTGTTCTTCCATTTGAAAACGGAGCTCGTGTATATAGGCCGCTTCGGCGTGAAGTAGTTCACCAATCCGTCCTTGTCGACACAAATTAAGATAGAGGAGTTCCTCACGCCCGTAGTTGACGTTTTCCATCATCATACAGTGTTTTTGAGTACGTTCTGAGGTATCGACAATTTCCCACATTTCTTCTAAAGTAACCGCAATGGGTACTTCGACAAATGCATGAGCACCTTGTTTCATGGCTTCAATCGCCATGGGAGCATGGTTTTTCCAGTTGGTAGCAATAATAACTGCATCGGGTTGTACTTCCACTAGCATTTTTTTCCAATCGTGTTCCCCTCCAAAATAGCGTGCACTGTTTTGATGCCTTCCCTCACCAACTTCTATACAATTGGCGACGGGGCGGTGAACCCAATCTGCGTACAAATCGGATATGCCAACGATCTCGGTTCCTTCAATCGCTGCTAGTTGTTTGGCATGACCCGTTCCACGTGCCCCTACACCGATAATAGCAATACGGATGGTCTCCAGTTTAGGCGCTGCAAAATCCCCCATATAGGTTCCTCCTGAAGGAGTTTTTTCTTTTTCTTCACTACAAGCCACAGCACTGGCCATATATAGAGAGGCCGCGGATAAAGTGGTTTTTTTTAGGAAATTTCTTCTACCTATTGGTTTCATAATTCTGAAGATTTTAGGTGTTTTACTCGTTTATACATTATTTCGAGATTCTAAAGTAAGGAATTTCATTCGAATCGTTTCCTTGACTATTTGAAAATTTTAAGCCGTAGTTTAAAATAATTTATATCTTTAAATAAAAAAATCATGGGTGTAGGCGGAACTGTACTTGGAAGCATTGTGATCTGTTTGGTTTTAGGACTGATCATCGAATTGAAAGAACGACATTTAAATTAACAGATGGGGTATTTCATCCGAAATTTGCTGGTTTATGGAGCAATTGCCCTTGTGGTGTGGATGCTTTACGCAGCCATTAGAGGTATGAACAACAAAAAATCCAAATGAAAAAACCCCGTTTGACTTCCCCTACTTTTTGGATTGTTTTTGGTATTGCCAAAAAAATCGTCCTGTTCTTGTGGCTTTTTCATACCTAAACCTTTAAAGTAAAACCCAAATAACCTATGACTCTTGCCGAATTTAAAAATCAACTTCCTCTATTGGATCACCTTGCTTTTCAAACGGAAAACAAACATCCCGTTCCTCCCCATTTTCATTTGACCGAAATGGGCCGAATCACTAAACATTTTATCGATTGTGGAGGAAAGGAACAAAATCAGCAATTGGTCAATTTTCAACTTTGGGCGGCAGAAGATGTCAACCATCGTTTGACCCCTGAAAAATTGAGTGGCATCATCAAACAGACTCAAAGGATACTAAATATTCCCAATGATCTTGAAATCGAAATAGAATAC
>JAYNHN010000015.1:15627-24443 GCA_038108035.1 Flavobacteriaceae bacterium | reverse complement strand
AGAGGCTTCTATCTATTTGTAGTAGATTGGGATTAGATGCATTGGTGAAAAAGAAAAAGCCTCCACTCGGGGGTGATAAAACTTATCCTTTGGGTTTGTCTTTCGTCAATTTTAAATTAATATTTCTGTTTTTAACATATTTTTCCAACCATTGATCTTGTTCCCAAATAAGATGAAGAATGGTTTCTTTTGCTCTATATCCGTGGCTTTCTTTAGGAAACATGACCAATCTTGCTGTTGCGCCAAGACCTTTCAAAGCGTTATAATATCGTTCACTTTGTAAAGGATAGGTTCCTGAATTATTATCTGCTTCACCGTGAACGAGTAATAGAGGGGTTTTCATTTTATCAGCATGCATAAAGGGGGACATAGTATAATATACTTCCGGGGCTTCCCAATAGGATCTGGATTCACTTTGAAAACCAAAGGGGGTTAATGTTCTGTTATAAGCTCCACTTCTGGCTATTCCTGCAGCAAATAAATTGGAATGACTCAGCAAGTTAGCCACCATAAATGCTCCATAGCTATGTCCGCCTACAGCTATTCTATTTCTATCTGCATATCCTTTTTCAACCACAGCATTGATCGCAGCTTCTGCATTGGAAACCAATTGAGACCGAAAGCGATCGTTGGGTTCATCCGTTCCTTCACCAATAATTGGGAAAGCAGCTCGGTCTAGAACCACATACCCCTGCGTTACCCAATAAATTGGAGAACCCCAACTTGGGTATAAAAACCGATTGGGATTGTTTGTTTTTTGGGCAGCACTGGATTTATCCTTGTATTCTCTGGGATACGCCCATAAAATCATAGGTAATGGTTTTGGATTGTCTTTGTCAAAACCTTTTGGAGTATAGAGAATTCCACTTAAATCGAGTCCATCATTCCGTTTATATGTAAGGAGTTCTTTCCCAATATTTTTAAGATTTTTGAAGGGATTTTCAAAAAAGGTTTGTTGTGTAAGTGTGTTTTTTCCATCGAGACTTCTGGTGAAGTAATTGGGGTATTCACTTTTAGATTCAATTCGAACACTTAATTTTTTTTCCATTAGATCATAATCATAAATCTGTTCAAATTTATCTTTATAAGCCGATTCATAGATTCGATCTTTTTTATTTGATTTTAAATCAATCTGATCCAAAAACGGGAATTGCCCTTTTTCAGAAAAACCGTCTCCTAAAAGAAAGGCTTTGTTTCCATCTAGGGCTAAGATGTTTTCGCCGTACTTTCCCTTTCGAGTGACAAAATCACCTGGGTCACTATATCTGTCTTGATAATTTCTTTCATCAATAACTCTGGCGGGGATATCGGGTTTAGCGGGTGAGAATAGATACGTTTTTGAATTTCGACTGTTCCACCATCGGTCATAAATAATTGCATTTAAATCGTTCCCCCAAATTATTCCAGCGTATCGGTTCGTAATTTTTGTTAACAAAGCAGGCATTTGGTCAAAAGGTGCTTCCCACTCATACAATGCATCTCTGAAAGGAACTTTAATTTCAGGATCCCCTTGGTCTAATGCCTTTACATAATATAGGGTAGAAGGTTTATCTTTACGCCACCCCATATTTCTTTTATAGGTACTGACCGCCATAAATCCTTTTGGAAGAACCTCTTGAAGTGGATGATCAGAGACTAATTTAATTCGTTTCGCATCCATATCATACACATGAGTTTCGGTAGGGAAACGGGAATAAGGTACTAGATAAGAAAACGGTTTTTTTACAAATGATACCATTACATATTTGCCATTTGGAGAGACACTTACCCTTCTATACATCCGAGCATCTAAAAAAAGGCTTTTGTTGCCATTCAGATCAATCGTATAAATTTCGGATCGACTCAGTTGAGTGAAATTTTTAGCATCTGTAGGATTCTTAATTAAATCTTGATAGGTTCTATTTTGAGCTTTTTCTCCATTATTTTCAGTTACTTTTGGTCCTGTTGGAATAATCATAGATTGATCTATAATGTCTTCTCTGTCTTTAGGGAGCAATTTTACAAACAACTTTGTACTGTTTTTGAACCAATTGATACTACTCCCCATAGTTGCATTAATGGGTTCTGAGCTCAGTTTTTTTGCTTTTCCAGTAGTGACATCTAAAATCCACAGCTCAACGCCTGAATCGGAGGTGTGAGTCATTGCAATCTTTTTTTCATCGGGTGACCAGATAAAGTTTGTCAGTTGAGGTTTATTGGGAAGTCCCTCTACAAGCATAGGAGTCTTTCCTTTTTCAAAATCGACTAATTCAACTTTGTTATAATAAGTAGTTCTACTTCCGATAAAACGCTTTGGATCTACCCGTAGCCCTGCAATACGAAGCTCCTTTCTTGATAAGTCTGCGATGCTCTTATAAGTAGAACGCGATAGAAGCACCATGAGGGTGTTTTTAGTATTTCTCAGTACTGTAGGCGCTAAATCAACATCAATTAAATCTAATAGCTCTTTTTTCGGCACCTGATATCCCAATTCTTCTTGGGCATTTAAAAGGTAGGATGCCGTTAAGATTAAAGTAATTGCAATATTTTTCATTTTATATTTATTTAAGAGGAAATTACAAAACTTGTTTCAATTAAAGCAATCTAAGTAATCAGAATTCCCTCCACTTGTAGAAGGTTAATAAAACCTTTTCCTTATTTTAGTTATCACCCCTCCAAAATCCTCTAAGTCTACTTTTTGAGAAATTGCTACCCATACTATGTATGAAGCCACTTTCCCCTAATGAAGATCCTAGTCTATCATCTCGGTCTCCTCTCTAAGCATTGTTTCTTTTTTTAGAACGGTAGGTAATTAGGAAAGCGACTTCAAAACGTCGTATTTTAATAGTTACTTCGTGTCCCAATTTTTTAGACGATTATTTTCAGGGGCACTTTCTTTAAGACGCTCCGTAATTTTGTCTAAGTACATTGTATTGTAACGCAGTCGCGAGATGTAGTTTGGATTTTCTTGATCCCCATTCCAGCAATGCTCTGCGCCGTCTCCATAGTCTACCTCTCCGTCATAGTAAGGGTTGGTAGTGTTCTCCAGAAATTTTTCGGTGAGTTGAACTGCATTATTCAAATAATAGTTATCCATATCTCCACAATACAAGTGAATTTTTCCTTTGAGGTCAGGACCTAGCTGATCCCAATCTCGTTGCATAATGTAGCGCAGGTCGTAGTTTTCTTTCCAGTATTCTGCGACTTCATGATCAATTTCACCACTAATTTTATCCCAGATAGGTTTGGGATAGCCGTCTTCGCCTACTGGAGAATATACGGCTTGCCAAATATCCCATTGATCACCAGAGCGTCCATGAGTGCCAATAGCAAGCTCACGAAAGTTCATATCCCTAAGACTTGACTTCAGCATCCCTTTACCATCACGCATACCGGGTCTTAATGTTTTTCGAAACGGTCCATCTGTATAGTAGGCGTTTTGGTCTTCATAAAGATTCACCGCAGTATACGCTCTAAAATCAATGGGATCGGGACAAGCTGCAAAGGCACCGTTATACTCGTCAGGATAGAAAACCTGAACGGCTAGCGCTTCCCATCCTCCCGTTGATCCGCCGTATAAGAATCTACCCCAACCTTCTCCGACTCCATTAAAAATATGCTCGACATGGGGGATGAGTTCATAAGTTATAGCATCTCCATAAGGACCCAAATTTGCTGAGTTTACTGCATATGAATCGTCGTAATAAGGGTTTTGGTGCTGGATTTCAATAGCAATAAATCGTGGAAATTTAGCAGAAGTCCATTGTTGATAAAAATCATAGGCCTCCTTTTGTTGAATAAATTCATAACCCGTAATACCAAATCGATTATTATAGACTCCGTCATCAGGATTTGCAGTGGGGGGCTCAGTACGAAACCCACCAAAAGTATCTGGGAAGTGTCCGTGAAAAACCATGAGTGGATACTGTGTTTTACTTTTAGAGTCGAACCCATGGGGTACTAGTACGTTGGCTTGAAGATACATAGGCCGCCCCCAGAATTCGGTAAGTAAGTCACTTTGAATTCTAATGTGTTTGATATACTCAGAATCAGCCACTGGAACTATGGGAGCTATTTCTTCGGTTATATTAATTGCTACTGCCGTTCCCTTTTTAAGTGAAATATTTTGAGGTGTGCTGTAAATGTTTTTTGGGCTGATGTTCCAACGTTGACCTTCTCCTTGATCCATCGGTAACTTTACTTCATAGCCGGTTGATAAATTGAAAGTATCGTACTTGTTTAAAAGAGCTTGAATGGTGTATTCACCCTCAGGAATATCAGCTACAGTTCCTACAGGGTATGCAAAGGTATCGGGATCGATAACGATTGGCTGACCCGGCAACCAATTCTCAACATCAATACCAAAGACAATTCCAGTTTGGTCTGAGTCATTAATCTGAAAGCGAGGTTCACGATCTGGATCCGTTCCGATTAAGATCAACAGTCGGCCGTCAAAACCTTCGTCCCCTAGAGCTTTATCATAGGTTACAGAGAAAGAACTTGGATTTGTATTGCAACTTGAAAATATAGCGACAGTGACTAATACGAGTGATAATCGGATGATACGTAGTTTCATAATTAATTGAAAAAATTGTTTTACTCTTTTATATTCAATATATGATAAATCAGCTTATATATCAAATACCATACTCCCATTATAATAAAAAAAATTGATCTCTAATCATCCTGTCCCTTTCTTTTAATTGATGTGGATAGAAAGTTTTAGCTTTTTTTGAAAGTGAGAATTCCCCAAAAATTTGGACAGTGAGATTAATTAGCAATTTTTCTGAAAAATGAAAAGAAAAAAAATTAAATCAGTTCTTAGAAGAATTTTTTTTAGAAAAAGCGAAGTTAATTTTTGATTTGGGGAAAAATCACCCAAGACAGAGGTTTAAACAAAATGAATAAAACAATTCAAATTGTAATATGAGACGCTTGAACTATTAGAATATCATTCGAATTTATTTTAAAAAAAATGAAAAATTTGTATTTAGCAATCGTCAAAGGAAATTGAGAGTGAATGGAATTATAGATTAATTAAAATATCAACTATTCTTTTAGCTGTTTTTCCATCCCACAATTCAGGTACTTTACCAACTTTCCATTGCCCGGTTAATAATTTTTTGAAAGCAGGGGCTATTAACTTTGGATCAGTACCAATTAATTCATTTGTTCCTTCATTAATTGTCTCGGGTCTTTCGGTGCTATCTCTCAAAGTCATACAAGGCACACCCATAATTGTTGTTTCTTCAGTAATTCCGCCAGAGTCAGTGATTACAACCTTAGAACGCTCAACTAAATAATTAAACTCTAAATAAGAGAGAGGTGGTAAAATATGTAATCTAGGGTGTTGAATGTTAAGTTTTTTAAAAATTGCTGCTGTTCTTGGATGCATCGGAAAAATTAAGGGCATATTTTCAGAATTAACAATGATTTCATTTATAAATTCTTTTAGCTTGCGTTGATTGTCTACGTTAGAAGGTCTGTGTAAGGTTATAATACAATAGTTTTCAGTCAATAGATTTAACTCATCCCATAATCGAGGTTTGATAAAGTTGGGGCGTTGCTTCATCAATGTGTCAATCATTGTATTGCCAACAAAAAAAATTTTTTCTTTACTTACGCCTGATTGACTTAAATGTTTGTTTGCAGTTTTAGAAGTTGTAAAAAAATAGTTGGTGATACTGTCAGTAACCAGACGATTAATCTCCTCAGGCATAGACCAATCAAATGATCGAATGCCTGCTTCAACATGAGCAACTTTAGTATGAGATTTCTGAGCAACAATGGCACAAGCCATAGTTGAGGTTACATCTCCTACTACTAAAACTAGATCAGTAGGATTGTCTTCTAATTCTTTCTCAAAAGCAATCATAATTTGAGCGGTTTGCTCAGATTGAGAGCCTTTCCCACACTCGAGATTACGATGTGGAGGTGGTATATCTAGTTGCTCAAAGAAATCTCCAGACATATTTTTATCATAATGCTGTCCGGTATGAATCAGACGATAATCAATAGCTGTTTCTACTTCATTTAAATTTAGTATTTCATGAATTATCGGTGCAATTTTCATGAAATTTGGTCTTGCACCAGCTACAATTGTTACTTGTTTCATGATTTATTTAATTTTAAGAGGACATTTGATAATGAGACATGCTCATTTGGAATTTTCACTTGCTTTTCTAATCTCATTTGAATTCGTCAATAAATCATAGAGTAATTTTTTATGTTGAACTTTGCTCTTCTTTTTGATAGAATCTTACTTTGTTTTGTTTGCTACATTTCAAATTGCTTTGGATTGAATGGTATCAAATTTATTCCTCGAGAATAAACTCAATCATATTTTTAGCAATGTCATTTCTACTAAAATCCACAATCATTTTGTCACAGTTTTTCTTGAAAATTTCGAAGTCGATATTTTGAATTTGATCAATTGCTTGAAGAAATGATTCTGTATTTTCTGGCTTAAAAGAAACTCCTACACCATTCTTTTCAATCAGCTCTTTTGATTCTCCTTCAACACCTAATAAAATAGGTTTATAGAATGCTATATTTTCAAATATTTTTGAGGGAATAACATTTAAAAATTCTTCGGATTTTTTTAAATTTACTAATGAATAATTACTAATATTAATATAGTCAAAAACTTTATTTTTCGACACGCTGTCTAAAAACATAAAGTTATTCTTCTTAAATGACTTTGAATACTTAACAAGCCTATTTTTTTGAGCACCATCCCCCATAAAAAGAAAATGAATATTTGGATTTTCAACTTTTTGAGTGGCTCTTAAAATAAAAGCGAGTTCGTGAGCTAAACCATGAGTTCCGATGTAAGATATTATTGTTTTATTTTCTAAGCCTAAACTACGTTTTAGTTTTTTTTAACAGCCTCCAAATTAATACCATTTTTAAAAACACCTATTTTATTCGAATCAATATGGTGATTGGTTATTAAATAAGTTTTAAAACTATCTGTAACAACTACTAATTTTTTTGCACTTTGGTATAACCTCCTTTCAATAAGCTTAAGTGCCTTATAAAAGGGTGATTTTTTTGACATGGAGCCAACGACTACAATAGAATTTGGCCAAATGTCTCTTATCTCCATTACCCAAGGTTTATTTTTGAAAAGGCTTAAATATCTAGCAGAAATAGCTGTAAAAAACTGAGGGCTTGTAGCTACGATTATATCTGTTTTAACAAACAAGCCATAAATGAAAGAAGAACAAGCAAAACTTATGAAATCTAGTATTCGTCTCACAAATCCTTGATTAAGAGTTATGAAAGACCATACTCTCACAATATTTATTCCATTAACAACTTCTCTAGAATATAACTTGTTTTTATAACCATCATATACTTTTCCTGTTGGAAAATTCGGGAAACATGTTATTACGGTAACATCATAACCTAAAGAGACCCATTGAGAGCAATGCTCATAAGTTCTTGTAGCGGGTGCATTAGATTCAGGAGGAAAGTTATCTGTCAAAAAAAGAATTTTCATAAATGAATATGAGTTTTTAATGCTGTATCAAAACTTACAATTATTTTAAAGGCAGGTTTTGTAATGTTAAAGCCATTTGACAATTTATATGATAAAACCTCAATTTTTGAATAGCCCGAAAAAGAAATAAAAATTCTTTTATCATACAATATAACCTTTTCTTTTTTAATTATGGGCTTTTCAATTGATGAATGTAAATGAAAATAAGCTTTTGCATTATCATTACAAGACCTATTTAAAGTATCTAAAATTTCAATTTTATCATCAGTCCATTTAAATGTTCGTTCATGTAAAAAGCCTATTCTCTTGTATCCATCATGCTTTGCAGAAATAAAAAAGTTTTCTTCAATAAGACTTGTAATTTTGGCTCTTCTTGCGACTCTAAAACCACCCCAAACTTCAGACTGTTCTAAATCATTAATTGTCACGGTATTATGAGAAGCTGTTTCTCTCTCTTTTTGTCTTCTAAAATTTTTCTCATATGTAGATATTCCTGTATCAACTAAAAGGGGTGATTTCTTAACGTATAACTCAAAACTGAAAGTGTCACTGTGAGCATGCCCAGGCTGATAATCAGGGCCTATATTTCCTACATCAACAAACAATTCATACTTTTTTGAATTTATTTTTCTATATCCTGAATCCGAAAGAGGTTTTAACTCATTAGAAATTCCAATTTTTTCAGCAAAAGAGAATAGTTTGGTAGAAAATGGTGCGATATTGTATGTTGAATCGTTTACCATTGGAACTTCTCCATTTTGATAAGTTGTGTTTTGAAGCCAAGAACTCATCAAGCTTGCTTTGCGAATTAAGAACATTAATAAATCATCAGACTTCCAAAAACTGTTTAATTTGATTAAGTGAATACAATCTAATAATCTTGAGAATAAAATTTGATGATACATTGGTGAAAGTTCATAATGTGCTCCATCATTTAAAATTTGCTCATTAAGTTCTTTCTGGAGTAAATCTTTGGATTTGAGGTATAGTTTTTCGTCCTGAAAATAATATGCGCCAAATAGTAAAGAAAAAGAATTTTCTAAAAGATGATTTCCTAAAAGGTGATATTCTAAATTATTTGACAATACAATAAAATCGTTGTATAGAGTTTTATCGATACGATTAATTGAAACTCTATTTTTACTTAAAAATTTCACCCAGTTAATCCCTCTTAATGAAATTGGATATGGTTCCTTTCCATCTAATAAAGATTCCTTATTTTTTATATAGTCTTCAATTAAAATAAGTCCATCTTGTTTTGAAATACATTCTTGATTTAAAAAATCAAAATAATTTAAGTTGTAGGTCCACAGTTTACCATATTTCTTATAAT
>JAYNHN010000015.1:2802-15617 GCA_038108035.1 Flavobacteriaceae bacterium | reverse complement strand
TCTATTTTGTTTTGGAATGAGTGAGAAATATTCAAAAAATTAAATGAACACTCATTAGGATTAAAAGAAGTCAAATTAGAAATCCAGTCATTCCAAACTATTGAATTAAAGTTGGGAGGATTTCGCTTTTTGACACGGTATTTTAAAAGGTGGTTTTTTAAAAAGTAATATAGCCTAAAAAAAATCTGTTTGGCTTTTAAATGGATTAAAGTGTTTACTAAAAGTCTTAGACTATGGATATCCATGTTCTTTCTTTCAATGAATTAATTGCCGCAAATGAAGCTTTTGTAGTGTTCACAATATCCTCAAAAGAAATAATGGGTTCTCCACCATTTTTTTGTTGGGTCATAAGTTCTTGAAACTGATTAAAATGACCTTTGTTTTGAGATGATTTCGAGCTTGAAAAATCTTTAAAGCCATAACCTTTGAGGGTTCTCCAATTATCCATTATTAATGTTCTCTCTTGGGAATAGACTTCTACTCTTTCTTTAGAATAACTTTTATTTCCATTTGAAAAATAATTAATAACAGCAGTGCTACCATTTTCATATTTTAATAATATACTTGCATTATCAGTATTTTCTTCTGGATTGTTACCCATTGAATTCATACAGACCTCGGTTACTTTTGATCCAATTAAATATAGACACAAGTCTATGTGGTGACAAGCTTCACCGATAATTCTACCTCCACCAATTTCTATATCATGAACCCATATTTCTTTTGGTATAAATCCAGCATTCATCGTTGCGATAATATTGATCGGTGTGGTTGAACTTCCTAAAACGCTTTTCATTTTCTTAGCTAAAGGAGCGAATCTTCTATTAAAACCAACAGATATATTTGCATTATTGTTATTATAACTTTCTATAATTGAGTTTAATTCATCCTGATTTAATGCTAGAGGTTTTTCAACAAAAACACTTTTGCCAGACTTGATTGTTTCAATGACCATTTTAGCATGCATATTGTGCTGCGTTGTAACAAATACTAAATCAACGTCCTTGTCATTTAATATTTCGTTGTAATCCGTTGTAGAGCATGTAGCACCATATTTTTTTGCCATTAATGTAGAAGAGAGTCCGCCTGAACTTGCGATATATTTAATATCTGCATTTATCTTTTTAAGGTTTGGTAAAATTGTAGAACGAGTGAAGTTTCCTGCTCCAATAATACCAATGACTCCTTTCTCAGCCTTAAAAGATTTTTTTTCTAGCTGAATGGTACTCTTTCTCTCAGCATCAGAATTATACTCTAAAACACAACCAATGGCATTTAAATTTGACATATTTCCATATATACTCTTATAGTCTTCTAAATCAAGTCTATGAGTAATTAACGAATGTACATTCAATGATTTTTTAGAAATTGCATTTAAGATAGTTTCAAAATTTCGCTTTTCAGTCCAACGTACATAGCCAATAGGATAATCATTTCCTTTTTGTTCGTAATTGTCATCATATCTACCAGCCCCATAGGAACAAGATACTTGAAAAGTAATTTCTTTTTCGTAAAAGTCCGATCGAATAATATCTAGTCCAACAACACCTACTAAAATAATTCTACCGCGTTTACGACACATATTGGCAGATTGAGAAATAATCTCATTACCTTTATTAGAGGCTGTAATTATGACTCCATCTGCCCCAATTTTGTTGGTATATGATTCTACAAATTTGATTTGATCGGTGCCATTAGAAGGATTTATAGCAACAATTCCTTTTTCATTTGCGATCCTAACTTTTTCGGAATCATAATCAAAGCCAATTACATTACACCCATTGGCATGTAATAATTCTGCAGTCATTAATCCTATCAAGCCTAACCCAATCACCACTATAGTTTCACCAAAAGTAGGCTGTAATAGTCTTACCCCTTGTAGTCCAATTGCGCCAATCACAGTAAAAGTAGCTTCTTCATCGGTGACATTATCGGGAACTTTAGCTACCAAATTTTTAGGAATACACACATATTCAGCATGATTACCATTTGAGGCTACTCTATCGCCAACTGAAAACTCTGTCACTCCTTTTCCAATAGCTACAACTTCTCCAACATTACAATAACCAAGAGGCAAAGGTTGACCTAGCTTATTCAATACAGCTTCCATAGTGGGTCTCAAACCATCGGTCTTAACCTTATCTAAAACCATTTTTACTTTTTCGGGCTGTTGCTTGGCTTTTTGCAAAAAATTTGCTTTTCCAAAGTCAACCAACATTTTTTCCGTTCCAAGAGATACCAATGATCGTGTCGTTTTAATTAAAACACTTCCAGCTTTTATTCTAGGCACTGGCACTTCTTCTAAAATTGTGTTCCCATTTTTAAGATCTTGTATAATTTGTTTCATATCTATTTGTCATAAAATTGCAGCATCCATGATTCGATGGCTAGTAGAGCCCATATTGTGTATGAAGCATCAATTATTCCTAATTTATTATTTTCTATTAACTCTTTTACTTTATCATAGTTAAAAACGCCTCGTTTTTCAATACTTTCTTTAGACAAATAAGAGTTAATTAGGGAATCCATATCATTAATAATCCATTTGCGTACTGGTGCTCCAAACCCTGTTTTAGATCTATATATTACTTCCCTAGGTAAATAATTCTCGGCTACTTTTTTTAAAATATATTTTGTTTCATTTCCTTTCATTTTAAGTGTAATGGGTATTTTAGTTGAAAACTCGACTAATTCCCTGTCTAAGAAAGGAACCCGTACTTCTAATCCAGTTGCCATGCTGAGTTTATCAGTATAGTTTAAATTATGATCTACTAAAAAAGTTTTTAATTCCCAATTTAACATCTTATTTAGGTCAGAGGTGTTTTGGGGTAGTTGTTTGTCTAAACTTTTGAAAAAAGCATGATGATCAAAGTTGTTCTTTTCAAGAAATAAATCTTCAAGAGTGGATGAATTGATCCAATCAAAATAAGCTAGGATTCTTTCGGATTTATTTTTTTCAAAATTTGCGGTCAATTTTTTGATTCTTCTTAAGAGGGGTGATATAGTTCTTAGACTTTGAGTTATTTTTTTAGTGACTAGTCTGAATATTCTAGGTATTTTCTCAAACTTATTTTCAAGTCTAAGTGCTTTATGTCTTCTGTATCCCGAGAATAAATCGTCTCCTGCAGTCCCTCCCAATAAAACTTTTATACCGTCTTGTTTGGCTCCTTTACAGATATTAAAAACATTGATAGCTGCAGGATCAGCTTGAGGTTCGTCTAAATGATATACAACTTTATCAAAACTTGAAATTATGTCTACGTCTGCGTCAATAATCTTCAAATTAACTTTTAAATGTTCAGCAACTTTCTTTGCATAGATAAGATCATCTGAAAATCCTTCTTTTTTGAAGTCTTCACTCCTTATTGTATAACAGATTAGCTTTTTCTCTGGGAATAATTTTTTTGCGACAGCCACAATCAGACTAGAGTCCAAACCTCCAGAAAGAAAAAATCCAATTGGTACATCAGACATCATCTGTCTTTCTACAGCTTTACAAATATATGAATCTAACAAATCTATCCACTCTTGCTCAGTTTTTTTTGGTATTAGATGATCATTGAACTTTAGATTATAATATTCTATAATAGATGGTTTTTCTTTTGAGAAGGAATTTCCTTTTATGAGTTTTCCAGGCAATAATTTTTTGATCTCGTTTAAAGGAGTTATCTCTCCTGGAGAATATAGAAAATTCAGGTAATTTTTTAGACTTTTTTTATTTACAGTAGGGTAAGGTATATAATCCGAAATCGCTTTTATTTCAGATGAGAAACAAATTTCATTATTAAGCATGTAATAATAGAGTGGTTTTACTCCAAAATGATCTCTTGCAATTGTGAAATCACCGGATTCAAAATTATAAAATGCAAAAGCAAAAATACCATTAAGTTTTTCGATAAATTCATCTCCTAAAGATATTAATCCATGAAGTAAAGTTTCAGTATCTCCAGTAGAAACAAATTTTATGTGATTAAGGTATTCCTCTCTTAACTCTTGATGGTTAAATATTTCTCCATTAAAAATAATTGCATACTTTCCATCTGAGGAAATCATAGGTTGATTGCCATTTGATGAAAGATCTACAATAGAGAGTCTGGTATGACCCAGGTAGCTGTTTCCTTTACATATAAAATTTGAGTAATCTGGTCCTCGATGAGAAATTCGTTCTAAAGAACTCATTTTAGAGAACCGAATTGCCTCATTTCCAAAATATCCTAAAATACCACACATAGTTGTAGAGCTTTTTATTTTTGAACGATCCTATTAATTAATCTTATAATCTTAATCCAGTTTCGCAGGATATTTTGAATAGCCATAGCTTTAAAAATCAAATTGGATAAAATAAATCTAATTTGGCAAAATAATACCTTATAGTATATTTGACGCCTGTTGTACTCAAAAAAAAAAAAATCCTTTTTGAACATTTTTTTCAAATTCTTAATTAGTATACTCATTTAATTGACTCCAAATTTTAATAAAGTGAATCTTCTGTTCTAATAATGATTTCCTTAGACTTATTTACCATGAGTTTACAGTAAAAACACAAAATGTATTCATAAAACATCATCAGAGTAAATAATATCTCCCCTCAATAATTAATATAACGATTCACTTCCAATCTCTTTTTTAAAAGGGGCTCTAATTCCACAGCATAGTGTCCAGAGTTGGGACACCTTTTATTGTTCCAAGTTTTACTGTAAGCTTTAATTTCAGGCACAAAAAGTTGATTAATTTGAATGACAATTCTCTTTCTTATTCATTCTTATTCTCATTAGGTGGCGGTTCTTATCTTCGAATTTACTTCTACCGTGGAGCATTGTTTTGTTATTGATAAATATTAAGTCTCCAGCTTCCAAAAACAACTCCGTAATTAAAGATTTGTTTGTTACGATTGTCTTCAATTTTTGATAAGCTATCAACTGTTCTTGCGAGCACATAGAATGGTCATGGAGTAGAGCTTTTTCGAAAGTGTCAATTCGGAATCGTATCACATTATTTCGCAAAATAGGTCCGAAGTTAAACTCATGTTTTTTGGAGTCATCTTTCTTAAATACGTTTGGCACTATGAATGGAAAATCTGTACTGGATAAAATTCGTATTATTTCTTGACCATCTTGCAAAGCGTTCAATCTGAGAAAAATATCTTTCAAACTTAACAAATAAGAAGACCCACCACCACAATTCGCTTTTACAAGAGTTAATAACCCAAACATATCTTCGGGATAATAGCTGTATTGACTGTCAGTATGTAGTGCTGCTTCATGGCTATGTTCTGAATATGTTTTAATCTGACTTGATGACCGATGGGCTTTTTTTATATCCCATACTATAGAGTTTTTTTGGTCGTGAGAAATAGGGGTGCCAATAAGCTCACATAATTCAATAAACACCTTTTTTGTTTTATCTAAATCATCTAAATCAAAAGGGAAATTTCTAAAAATGATGTAACCCTCATTAAAAATTGCTTTCAAAGCTATTTTTGAAATCTCAGATAACCTCAAATTCTTATTTTCTAAGTCAAAATAATTTATCATTAATTTGTTTTTTAAGTTATTATATTATCGGAAACATAAGCTTATCACTGTAATCAGGATTACCATTTACATCTTTTGCACAAATTTTATCATAACCTATAATTATCTTTTCACCATTTGGTTTGAAGGCTTCTTGATAATGATTGCTATCATCTTGCAAGTGAACAGCTAGAGCTAATCTCGATTTGTTAGAAATATTTGGGGAACTACTGTGAATTGTATGACAAGAGTGAAAACTTGCTTGACCCTTTTTCAATGTCATAAATGACTTTTTAAAACGCACTTTATTTTTGTTCAAATAAACTTGGAATGACTCTAGGTCTTGATTGTTGAATGAAAAAAACTGTTTCATTCCTTCATCTTCTTCCCATTTATGACTACCATCAATGTAAACAACGGGTCCCATTTCAATGGTGCAGTCTTGTAAAGGAATCCAAACGGTTAAAAGCTTATTTGAGGAACAGGTTGGCCAGTATGCTTTGTCAGAATGCCAGCCTACAATACCCTTATCAATATTGTTTGTTGGTAATTTATTTACCAGAGAGTCTGCAAATAGCCGAATGTAAGAACTATTTGTAAGCCGTTTCGCTGTTTCTCTTACCATTGGATGCCACCCTATCTCCCTAAGTTCTTTTTTTTGAAGGGTAACGAACTCGTTATTTCGAATTGTAAGTTTTTCATCAACATTATCATCTGCAATTCCCTCTTTTGTTGGTAAAGAAAAATCAATCTTACCATTGTAAAAATCTCTAGCACCTTTTACAGCGTTATCTATTTCTTCATCAGTAAAAATGATAGGTGATTTGTACCACCCATTAAGGTTAAAAAATTCGATGTCTTTTGATGAAGGTAATAATTTAGTTTTTATTAAACCAGAGTCTTTCATTTGAATATTTTATGTTTTAAATCTTTATTTTTAGAATTTTTTACGATTAATCCCGCCATTTTTCTATGATCAACCTTATTAGTTACAGGAAATGAAGAGGTTCTAAAATCTCCGAAACCATAATAATCATTGTCAAAATATAGGAGTGTTCCCGTTAAATAATCATTTATTGGCTTTCCTTTTAATGTGTTTTTATACGTAGTTTGATTAATCCAATTTTGGAGAACCATGTCATTTACTTTATCGTTTTGAAACAATTTTTCCCACTCTTCTTGATCGGTAACAGTACCTGCATAAACGTCTTGACTTTTTCCCAGTGCTCGGTGCTTCAGAATCCATTGATCCTTATTCAATCTTGCATCTTTCCAATATTCAGAATTACTGTTGTAGGAGTAGGTTGGTATGTAATACTGATCAAAAAAAAGAATTTCTTTTTCCGTTAGAACACTTTTACGTAAATCAGAGCTTCCCAAAACTTCAAAAAAACGTTTATCATGAATTAGAAAAACAGTTCTGAAGTCATTCAGCACATTTAGTGGCATTAGGGCTTCTAATGTACCGAAATTGATGGAGAGGATTTCTTCAAAAGAGAGCTCTGAAATAATCAAAGAATTTTGCATTTCATTCAAATGATTGCTTATTTCAGTAAAATGCACATGACTTATTTTTAAGCCAATTCTTTCAAAAATTTCGGTATAAATTTTAGACTCATTTTTTATATCAGAACCTTTTAGAACTACAATGGAATCAACCCCTTCAAGGTATGAGTTTAACTTTTTAAAAATAGGAGAATAAAAATCAATCATTTGAAAATTAATCTTTTGATTGTCGATATAATTCTGAGCGCTTTGATTTAAAATGGATGACAAAAAAATCCCGTTCAACGCAAACCTACATGTTATTTCTATTAATTTTAATTGTCTTTTTGAATCAAAAACAAAGTCCGTTCTGTAAGTTCCTATTTTATAGGGCTTACGATTAAATAATTTGATAATTCGTTCTACCTCAGGAGTTACGGGCATCATAGACTTGTAAATAGAATAATTTGTAACAAATTCATAAATAAGCTTATACATTATACCCTGAAGTTGTCCTAGATCATCATTACATCTTTCGCTTATAAATAAAGGCTCATCAAGAATCCATTGGTTATAATAACCCATATGCTCTTTGACTAACATATCTACTGACTCTTTTAATGTCATTATGAAATTAGTTTTCTTTTTTGCAAGAGGTCTTTGGTTCCTTCATATCCGTTGTGCATTAATACGTCAATGATTGACAGATTTTCTAGAAAAGGCCCCTTGAATTGTGGATATTCAATAAAATCCGTTTTTATAAATCTCAAATCCTTCTTATGTTTATTAAAAAAATCAAAACAGTATAAATCCATGCCATTGATGGGGTTAATGTAACTACTGGCATTGTATAGATTACATAATTCAACCACTCTTTGTTGCCTTACATCTTCTTTAGAAATCCCTACCTTATCAAGGCGACTTTCAATCTTAGAATGTTGCTCATTTTGAGTTATTATAGGAGTTGTTATGCTTAATTTGTTACAAAGTGTGGTTAAAATATTACTGTTAAATAAATGTAGAGATTGTTCCTCATAAAAAATTAACTCCACAATATCGGGATATACTTCATTGAAAAAAGAAGCTCTTTTATAATTATAGTAAATTAATTTTTTAAGATTATTTCTCCAATCGATGTTTTTAGAAATTTCAGTTTCCTCAATCAAGTTATTTGCGCTAGGATTTTTAACTGGAACCGTAATATAAACTGGACTCGAATTTCCTTTTTGTTTGATCCTGTTTCGATTCAGCCAAGAGGATTTTCTATAAGTTACTTTATCATATAAAACAAAAACAGAAGCTTCATTTATTAGCTGAAAGTAACCTATATATGGGAAAAAGTATGGCTGCATAATAGCAGCAATCTTTTTATAAAAAACCATTAAGTAAAAGTAATGTATTTTTTTTTTAAAGGAGATAAGTATAACGATTAAATTGTTCCCAACTATTTTCATGAAACGAGCTAATAAATAATCCCATGATAATTTTTTTATTACTTGTTGTCTCATTTCTATTCCTAGACAAATAAGAACTACACATATTTTATTTAACGAAAATAAATCTTTGTGTCCCGTTCTTCTTTTCTAACCATTCTATAAAATGATAGTTTAATTATTCTAAGAGGATTAGAGGTCCCTGAACTTAATGAAGAGAACATGCCTTTGGTTTTTTTTGAACTTTTCTAATATCCAACAATACAATTTTTTTCACGAAAGATTGAATTATTAAATAATGATTTAAAATCAACAAAATTAGGTTCCGAGACTGCAGTAGATCTGAAAAATCAGAATTACTAATCGAATTTTATTATATGCTAGTCAAGAAGGCTTCATTAGTATCATCATAAAAATATTGTATTGTGAGGTTGTTACATATAATTTCAGTTTCTTGACCAGCAGTTTGAACAGAATTAATAGGTAAGTACAAGTTAATGATAAGAGAAAGATCAGCCAATTCTCCTACACCTTAAAAAGGGCTAACCCATTTAGCGACGATTACCAAAATACCATTAAAGAGGGTCAAGTACGGATCCGGAATTACTGTTTTATTCTTTCCTATAAATCAAGGAGTGTAAAAACCAAAAAATATTGAAAGTGTTTTTTATAAATTAATTTTAGGCTAGTTTAAAATTCGCCAATCCTATCTCATAAAACATTAGAAAGTCTTCATGAAATGCGTCCTACTTTTAAAGTGAAATTTCAAGAAACTAAAAAAGTGATAAAGGCCACGATGAGCAGAAGAAAAAAAGGCTGTACTTTCGAGCCAAATAAAATTTAAATAAGTGAGTTATTGTTGAATGATTTTTTTTGATAATTCACTTTAATCCATTATTAAATACTATTGTTTTAAAAAAGTAATAACTGATTAGTTGAGTGATCATTCAAATAATATAATAATTCTTGACCCAAACAATAGTTCAAAATATACGGCATGGTAAAAGAAAAAACCACCTAAAAAGATGAGCTTTAGTTAGAATTTAAATGTAATTAAAGAGGATAGAAAAACAGCCTTTTGAAATGCTGGATGGACACATCATTATGTTCTTTTTTGAAACCTTTTTTACGGGGGTTCAACATTTGCTCTCTTTTTTGTTCAAAGAAGCAGTATGACTCAATCCATTTGTGACTTTAGTTCGTTATCTTGTAACCAGTAAATTTGATGAGTATAATTAAAAAACGAAATGAATTAAATTATATATGTAATGAAAAGAAAAGTGAATGCCATATGGAATGGAGATGGAAAAGACGGCTCAGGTCGGTTAAGTACGCAGAGTAGAGCGATTGATCAGATGCCTTATACCTTTAAGTCCAGGTTTGAAAACGAAGATGGAAAACTAGGAACAAATCCAGAGGAATTAATCGCGTCAGCTTTAGCGGGTTGTTATAATATGAAATTAGCCTTCGTATTAAATGAAGAAAATTACAGCCCTGAAGAATTGAATACAAATGCAGTGCTCACTTTTGAAGAGGGTACGATCACTAAAATCGATTTAAACCTAAAAGCAAAAATATCCAATATCGAAGAAAATAAATTCAAAATGTTGGCTGAAGATGCAAAGAAAAATTGCCCTATATCGGGTGTTCTTAATTGTGCTATTTCTTTAGAGGCAAGCTTAACTTAAATTTTTATATCCTTTTACAGGATTAAAACAATAACATCCGAAGAAAACCGGTAATAGTTAATACTTCAAATCATTTGATTTTATTGATTTCCTCCAGAGCTGCTCACCATCTTTATTAAAAATTTTGACGATTAGTTCACGGTCTTTTTCCGAACCCACAACACTTAAAATCCCAAAATTGTTCTCACCAACAAGAGTTTCTTCTAATTTATATGCATTAAAAGCTTCATCATTTTTGTAAGCCGTAGCAGTTAGAGAAGAACATGTTAAATCATATAAAGGATAAACATATTTACTTTCCTGCATTTTACTTAAGACAGTATGGTGCCTATCACCATCTAGAAAAATAACCCCCTCAATTTTTGCTTCTCTTATTCTGTTGATTAAATATCCTCTCTCTTCTGAAAAGGAGGCATGGTTTTCATACAATGATTCTGTGCTTAAGACCTGACCTCCAACAACAACAAATTTGAACGGGGCATTACTAAAAGATAGGGCATTGATTAACCAATCAATTTGATCCTTACCAAGTATTTGGCGTGTTCCAGTAAAATTCCTGTTTGATGTTCTGTGATATCTATTATCTAAAAGAAAAAAATCTAAGTCACCCCATTGAAAAAAACCGGTAATTCCTCCATTGCCGGTAACATCATAATTTGGATTTCCCCAAAAAAGCTTAAAAATTTCCGTGGTCGTTTCTTTAAGCCAAAAACTACCATCTGAATCATTGGGTCCAAAGTCATGGTCATCCCAAATTGCATAATGGTGAGTGGATCCGAGTAATGGTTGTAATTCTGGAAGGGATCTGGTATGCGAATAACGATGAACAATTCCTGTTCTAGAATTCCAATCCGACTCTCTTAGATACGTATTGTCTCCCAACCAAAGCATAAAATCTGGGTTTTTATCATAAATTGAATTAAATATTTCAAAATTACTTCCATAGGATTTACCCGGTCGATCAAATTCTCTTTCATTTACATAATTACAACTCCCAATAGCAAAATGTATAGTGGGTGGATCCGTTCTCCATTTCCAAAGAGTTTGAGACTGAAACTCCATTGGATAATCTCTTTTGATTTCATTGCCATTAATAAATAAATCATAATTATACTCCTTTCCCGGCATCACTTGATCCGCGATTAGTTTTCCAACAAAACCATTTTTTCGGATGGTTTTTTGTCTTTGGGTCCTAAAACGAATTTTCGGATTATTTTTTTCATAATATTCAAAATAGACTTCGGCTTCTTGATTAGTTTGAATCCAAAGTAAAACTTCACGCATCGTAGAATATCCAACCATCGGCCCAGATTTGATTAAATCTTGAGCATGGGTGAGAAAACAAAGCAATGAAAATAGAACAGCTATTGGGATATTTTTTTTCATAAGACTGCAAAGTATAGGAGTAAACTTGATTTAAGTGAACGATGTCTTTGATATCAAATAAAACATTTAATATTGAAAATGCCTTAAAATGTTAGGTTTTTTTTGCTTGTGACCTTCAAATTTTTAGTCCGGTTTAAATTTATTTAGTTTTTAAACAGATGATATACATATCAGAATTTTGACTTTTCATGGTTAGCGTATCTTTATTTAAAAAATATTTCCAAGAGAATATAGTATCATTTCTTTTGAAAGTAAAAACATTATTTACTTTATATTCAATTTTTTTAGTACCATATTCTATCTCATCTCTGTGCTCACCGTGATCATCAATTATATAAGCACCAAATTCATTTCCCTTAAAGGTGAAGTACTGTTCAGGTAGGTAATCTGTTTGGCCATCCCAATTTATAAGGCGATAGTCTGCATCAGGAATTTTATTATAGCAAGAAAATATTAATAATATAGGTGATATTAAAAGCAGTTTTTTCATTGGTTTATAGTTTGATCGGATCTATTAAATCCATCCTAATTTAGAGAATTAATTCCGCTTGCTTTCATACAATTAGAATGTTTTGTTTTTAAGTCTTTCAGGGTTTTATTCTATACAGTAGGTATCTCCAACTTCATATTGGTTGTAAATTTCTTCAGTTACAGCTCCTGAAGGTAAAGCTCCGTATTCATCAACTACAGTTGTATTGTTATAGAGCCTGTTATATTCATCAGCGAAAAAAAATAAAAAATTGTTTCCTGTTTTCTCTTTTCTAGTAATTACAATACAATCTGTTTTAGTGCATTTGATAAATAATAGTATTGTGAGAATTAATATAAATTTATTCATACTTACTAAGTTATTAAATCCGTCTCAAGTTTTAGCAAATCTAATGCAATAGTAATGATCGAAAAGAAGGATTAACGAAAGAAACTTGATAATGAATTCTATCGAGAACTTATAAGATGCAATAACAGGGAATGATTTAAATACTTCTCCTTGTGACATGTCTTCATGTAATGTGAACTTACCACTACTTGCCCTAGGAATGCACTAGTAATGATTTCCCTCTTAACCCAAGTTTTGCGAAAAGGAATAATCTACATCATTAATGCTAAAAGAGGAGGTTACCGATTCGATAATCCGATAAAGGTTTACGATAAGTAAACCGTTGGAAGTGATTCCCGTAAAAGCTAAAGAAGAATCCTCTAGAGTGTAGATGATTTTCGCTTTGTGTAGATTACACATACCACCGGTTTCAGAAAAGTCTATGGTAATAAAACTCTAAGCTAAGGGAACGGGTTTTTAACAGACTCTGAAG
>JAYNHN010000015.1:0-2791 GCA_038108035.1 Flavobacteriaceae bacterium | reverse complement strand
TCTATCGTTTTTATTGTGAATATTCTCAGAGTGGTTTTTCCTACTTTAATTCTTTAAATTGACAAAACAGTCATACTGTATTTGAGCGAACTCTTCTTGAGTCCACCCTTTCTGTTTACTTAATTCAACATTTTTTTCAACTAATAAAGGCTGTTCCACTATTACTGTTTTAAAATACATTATGGGGTTAATAAAATACTGTTATTGAATGAAGATAATAACTTGTATTAACGCCGAAATTTAAATGACCTACTAGATTCTGGTTACATCTTTGGCGAAAATTCGAAGATTTCAATTTTGAAGGATGTAATCACATTTTTACTCCAAAACTTGTGTCCAATATAATAGCAACTCATGTTTTAAAAAGCGGTAAAAAAATAACCTCTTATCTAGGATGCCTCTCTTTATCAAAGATGCAGCAAGACAAAAACTATTAATAGTAAGTTTATAACAAAAATTAATAAATAGAACTTGAATACTCTATTCTTATAAATAATAAGATGACCCCAAGTCGACGCCACATTGAAAACTTACAATTTTATTTCAAAATGATAAGTTCCTGAGGTGATTTGGGCTTGATAAGTCCCTTTTTTGCTTAACAAAAATTTGACACTATCATCCTCCAAGATTTTTTTTCCATTTATGGTCAAGGACGCACTACTGTTAGGAGGAACAGTTACTTGGTAGTAAACTTTTTCATTCTTTTTTTTCCATGCACTGTGAATCTCACCATAAGGTCCATTGTGATGTACTTTAAAACTTTCTAAGCTTGATACAAAGTGAGGTTCAAGTATAATATTTTTAAATCCGGGATATTCAGGGTCAGGTTTGATCCCACCTAAAGCCTTGTAAAACCAAGCACTAATTTCTCCAAACATAATATGATTTCTAGACATGGCACCCATTCGGTCCTTGTCCACTTTCCAATCCTCAAAAAGTGTAGTGGCTCCCTCTTTAATCCAAGCTCCCCATGAGGGGAAATCTTCTTGCGTTGCAACCTCATAGGCCAAATTGGCATGCCCGTTTTCACTCAATGCATTGAGAATGGCTTTGCTGCCCAGCAGTCCAACGTCTATATGACGATTGTCCAAAATTACTTTTTCAGCAAGATTTTGGGCGACTTTTTCCGAGTACTTTTCCGGTACAATTCCCCAGAAAAGAGCAGTGCTTAACTCCGTTTGTAAACCACTGCCGTAGCTTGCTGTTTTAGGGTCGAAATATCTTGAATTGATTGCTTCTTTAATGAGTGCTGCTAGTTGGGAATATTTTTGAAAATCTGCTTCTTTATTCAATAGCTTGGCTGCTTTCGCCAAAATGGTCGCATCTACAAAGTAGTAAATCGAGGAGGTAAATTGCTTGGGGGTTTGGGATTTGACGGGAACCCAGTCGCCCAAACCCCAGTCGGTAAGATGTCCGGAGCTAATTTCGGTGATGTGATCTACATACCTTTTGATGTTATCATAACAATCTGCTAAAAGTTTTGGATCTCCATAAAATAAATAGATATTCCACGGAATAATGGCTAAGCTACTAGTCCAATCTGGGCCATTACCCCAAGCATACCCCCAACCGCTAGAGGGAATTATGGAAGGAAGTACACCATTGGACTGTTGCTCATCTCGATGATCGGCCAACCATTTTTCATAGACGGTAATTCCATCAAAATTGTAAAGCCCCATTTCTATGGCGATATGAGCGTCACCTGTCCATCCGTTCTTTTCACGTTGTGGACAATCCGTAGGATAACCATACAGATTGGATAAATAGGCATTGTTGGTAGCGGACCAAAGCTTGTTGATAAGTGGGTTAGAGCTACTGACTTTTCCAACCGGAGGTACATCACTATGCATGAAAATCCCTGTAACGCTTTGATCTGTCAATTCTATAGGTCTACTACTTTGAACCTCTATGTATTGGAAACCCTTGTAGTTAAACTTGGGGGCAAAAGTTTCCACTCCTTCACCACTGAGGGTGTAAATATCGGTTTGAAAGGGGTCGCTGTCGTCGGTAGGGCGATAATGCACGATGATATTGGAAAGGTCAATTTCACCTTTTCCATCCAATAATTCAGAATGGGTAACCCTCAATTCCGTTCCGGCTTCGCCTTTAAGAGTTATTCGGGATATTCCTGCGATGTTTCTTCCAAGGTCAAAAATGTATTTTTGAGGATTGATTTTCCACATTTTGATGGGTCGTATTTCGGCGGTTTGTTTTATGGGATGTAATGCCTGAGCGACAATATTTTTTGAGGGGGCAGAAGTAACGATACTTTTTTTCCATTTGATATCGTCAAAACCCGAGGTATTCCAGCCTTTTTGTTCAAGTTGCGCATTCTGGTGTTCGGCTGTGTAAATACTATTAAAAACAAGTGATCCTGTGGAGGTTTTCCAATCGGTATCGGAGGAGAAAGTTTGCTCAGATCCATCTTCATAGGTGACCTTTAAATCCAAGCAAAACATTGGTCTTGCCCGCCAAGGGGCTTCATGAAAATACCAAACCGCTGTAGATTGATGATTGAACCAACCATTGCCTAACAAAACACCGATGGCATTATTTTGCTTAATGGATGAGGTGACATCGTGGGTTACATATAAGTTTCTTCGATCGAATCGAGTGTAGGTTGGGTCCAGTTGGTGATCACCTACTCTCTCTCCGTTTAAATACAGTTCAAATAATCCGGCAGCGGCTATGTATACCCTCGCTTTTTTTATTTTCTTTGAGATTTTGAACTCTTTCCTGAAATAAGGGCTTTCTTTCTTGTTGAGGTCTCGACCGTCAGAAATCCATGAAC
>JAYNHN010000014.1:19356-24510 GCA_038108035.1 Flavobacteriaceae bacterium | reverse complement strand
CTAATACCCCTTGAATTTACACATAAATGTTTTGCATCAATAACACATGCAACGTCTTCTGTACCCAGAATTTTTTGAAGTTCTTGAACGATTTGGAGCGTTAAACGTTCTTGAACTTGGGGTCTTTTGGCGTAATAATCTACGATTCTATTCATTTTTGATAGCCCCACTACGGTACCATTTGAAACGTAGGCAACATGGGCCTTACCAACTATGGGCAAAAGATGATGTTCGCAGGTAGAGTAGAGGGTAATGTTTTTTTCCACTAGCATTTCTCCATATTTGTAGGAATTCTTAAAGGTTGAAGCTTTTGGTTTCTTTTGTGGATGTAACCCTCCAAAAGTTTCGTTTACCATCATTTTAGCAACCCTCAATGGAGTTCCCTTTAGGCTGTCATCGGTTAAATCCATTCCCAAAGTTTCGAGTATAGATTTCACATGTTCTTGAATGATTTCTATTTTTTCATCATCGCTTTTGTCAAAGGCATTTTCCCGTAAAGGTGTGGTTGCATTTGATGAAAAATGATCATCCCCCGCTTGAATGATCTCATCCGTGATTATTTTTTCCAATTTCATAGATCTGTAAGATAGCTACAAATATACTTAATTTATAAATGAATCAAATAACGACTTAAGGATCAAAGTTTCAGATTGTAACTAATACTAACCTGAGTTGCATTATTGGATAGTTTGAAGCTGTCGGTGAGTCCCTCAGAGTACAGTTTAAATTCTTTATTTTGATTGAATTGTACAAAAGATAAATTTAAGCTACTACTTCCAAAGTCGAGTCCTAAACCCAATGTAATAGCTTGATCGTTGGATAAGTTGTTTTTAAGGGTGTTGTTGCGATTGACAAAACCAGCGCGTAGACTGATATCTTTTAACCGATATTCTCCACCCACTCGCAAGGTATTTATAGCATCAAATGTAGTATTGATATCAGAGTTCAGACCCTTTAAATAGTCGCTGCCATTTTCTTGACTTAATTTTGTATTCGCTACATTTTGATTGCTGTAATCCATTGATAAAACACCTTTGGTTCCAAAAATATAAGCGAAACTTAGTGTTTTTATGGCGGGTATTTTAAACTCGTATTGATCGTAAACATTGGTTACGTTCGGACTGATTTGCTCATTGACGATGGATCCGTTTTCATAATCATAATGAGTCGCACGAACACTTTGTTCTGTTTCATCCATAATAGTTAACCATTGAGGGCTGTCATAGGTGGCTCCCAAACGTATCTTTTTTAATTTTAAAATGACACCATATTGAGCAGAGAATCCCTCTCCAAATCTTTTAAGGGAATTGTTAAAATCAATATTATAAGTATTTGAACTCATACTGTGATCTCTTTAAGAGAGCCTGTGTTCGTTACTGTACTCTAGTTTATGGTTGTTGATATTAAAACCAAGATGAAGGTTTTCACCATAAAGGGCACTAAAGTTAAAGCTTGTTTTTCTATGAAAACCGCTATTGATCAAATCCAGACGATGCGATACTTGGTTGTATTCAACGTTAGAGTAATACGAAGTATTTCCATCTTCAAATTGAGTCGGATTAATGATATAACTTTGATATCCTAAAAACGCTTGTTGAGCTCCAAAACCAATTTCATCTCCTAAAATTCGATAGACTTGATCAACAGTCTCTTGATCATAGAGTGGCAGATTTTCAAAAGCCAATCCATCGGCATAATAGAGAAAATAACTATCAATTCCTTTTGAATTATTTCCGAAAATGGTAGCCTTTTGATCAAAATTTACAATTTTGTGGGTATTGATACCGGCACTGATTTTTTTCCACTGACTTTTAGGATCAGAATTGTTAAAAACAAATACTGCTCCAAATTGGTCCCACTTAAGTATACTATTCTCTTCAGTTTCTGATGAGCCAAAATACCGCCCCTCTGTTAAATTATTTGTAAATGTCAAAGAAGTTCCAAACTCCGAATGCAAAAAAACGGATGAACTGGCTGGGTTGTAACTAACCGCAGTTAGATCACCTCCTAAAGCTCCAAATGCTCCCCCCATGGAGGTAAAGCGAGAGGAACCGTTTAATCCATTGGATAAAAATTGATTTACATCACTAACTAACTGAGCTTCAACTACTTGAGTAACTAACAACGATACAATAAAGGCTATAGAAATACGCATAGTACTATTTTTTTTGATTATAAATTTCTTCTTCCACTGCTAGATGAAGAAGAAGATCCTCTTCCTGAAGAAGATCCTCCTCCTGAGCTAAAAGAAGATCGGCCGCTGCTACTACTTCTACCTCCTGAGTTGAAAGATCGACTGGAAGAATTATTGTTATAGCGAGTACTAGAACTTGAGTTTCGATATGTATTTCTAGAGGTATTATTGTTTTTAGTATTATAATTAGAACGACTTTTTTGTTGATAAGTTCTTGCGCTGTTAGATATCGAATTTCTGCTATTCCCTCTACTTCGAGAAGATAGGGTTCTATTATTACTTCTTACATTAGAAGAATATTTGGATTGAGAGAATCTACCTCCCCGACTTTTCCCAACAGATTTAATAGGATTGGTATTGTTTCTTTTAGAAGACGAGACACCATTGGTATTAGAAATGGGTCTTGCTGTTCTAGAATTCCCCAAATTTTTAGCACCATTTATACTATTTTGGTTACTTCTTGTTGTTCCCACATACACATTTCGACCCAATGAATTGACTCCTCTGCCTGTATTGATACGATTGATGGTTCTTTGGATGTCAACATAATTATTGGATTTCGCTTCCCGGCTGTCTTTGTTATTTTTGTTTCTTCTTGACGAGCCGTAATTTTTTTCTCCTCTTCTAGATTTAATACGGGCCACAGTAGTATTGTAATCTCGATTGTTTCCGTATTGTCCATTGTGGTAGTTGTTACCCCAACGATCCCATCGGTTCCATCGATTCCATCGGTTCCATCGGTTCCAATAGCCCCCAAATCCAAAAGGAGTATAAAATCCCCCAGCGTAGAAGTTATAGGGACTGAAGAATGGATCATAACCCCAATAGCCTCCAAATCTTCCGTAGTTAAAATAAGGGTTATAAAAAGGATTGTAATTGTATCCATATCCAAATCGAAATGGATCGTTGTAATAGTAGTTTGACCAAAAGGGAGAAGCTCGAAAAGCAAAATTGGATAACCCCCATAAATAATTGGGGCTGTTGTCTACCAAAATAATTTCAGTTCGAATTGTTTGACCTCCCCAAGGAGTTTGTGAATCCGCTACGTAATCTTGATTTTCTTGATAATTATCTACCGATGAGTAGTTTTCGGTGTCTGTAAAATAGACCTCTTGACCAGCACCCTCGGAATAACTCTGAGCCGCTTCACCAAAATATTGAGAATAATAATTATCTTCATTGACAGGTTGATTTGATTCCTGAGGAATGGGTGCCTTATTGACATAAATACCATCGGTTTCGAAATAGGAAGCACCTTGAAAACTACCACAACTAATGGTGAGCGTAGCCAATATTAGAAGCGAAAAGATTTTTTTTGCATCTGTTGGAATTCGATCTGTATTCATATCATTAGGTTTTAGAGTTGTGACCCAAAAAGTATTAGATTTGCATCACAAATGTTATCAAACAAATATAGGCAAAATCTATGCCAAACTTTATATGGCTAAAAAATTAACGAAACGAGATACCGATTATTCTAAGTGGTATAATGAGATTGTGGTTCAAGCTGATTTAGCAGAAAATTCAGCAGTCAGAGGGTGCATGATTATTAAACCCTACGGATATGCAATCTGGGAAAAAATGCAAGCTGAACTGGATAAAATGTTTAAAGATACTGGACATGAAAATGCCTATTTTCCTTTATTCGTACCCAAAAGTTTATTTGAAGCGGAAGAAAAAAATGCTGAGGGTTTTGCCAAAGAGTGTGCCGTTGTAACGCATTATCGCTTAAAAAATGACGAAGAGCAACCTGGAAAGTTACAAGTGGATCCCGCAGCGAAATTAGAGGAAGAACTAGTTGTACGTCCTACCAGTGAAGCTGTTATTTGGAATACCTATAAAAATTGGATTCAGTCTTATCGGGATCTTCCTATTTTAATCAATCAATGGGCTAACGTGGTTCGTTGGGAAATGCGAACACGACTCTTTTTGAGAACCGCAGAATTTTTATGGCAAGAGGGACATACAGCTCATGCTACCAAAGAGGAGGCATTAACGGAAACTAAGTTGATGAACCAAGTCTATGCAGATTTTGTTGAAAATTATATGGCGATTCCTGTAATTCAAGGGATCAAGTCAGAAAGCGAGCGTTTCGCTGGGGCAGAAGAAACGTATTGTATTGAAGCATTAATGCAAGATGGAAAAGCTTTACAAGCTGGGACCTCTCACTTTTTGGGACAAAATTTCGCCAAGGCATTTGATGTTAAATATGCTTCACAAGACGGTGGTTTGGAATATGTTTGGGCAACTTCATGGGGAGTGTCCACGCGTTTAATTGGTGCACTGATCATGACTCATAGCGATGACAACGGGTTGGTTCTCCCTCCAAATTTAGCACCTATACAAGTGGTGATAGTACCTATCTATAAAGGGGTAGAGCAACAAAGTAAAGTTGCCAAAGTGGCTGAGAGAATCAAAACCCAACTCCAAGTGCATAACATTCGTGTTAAATTTGATAATCGAGATAAATTCAAACCTGGTTTTAAGTTTAACGAATACGAACTAAAAGGCGTTCCGCTCCGAATTGCGATCGGACCCAAAGATTTAGAAAAAGGGACATTGGAAATTGCACGTAGAGATACACTTTCTAAGACCACAGTCCATCTTGATGAGGCAATAGAATACATTCAAACTCAACTAAACCAAATGCAAGGAGATTTGTTTCAAAAAGCAAAATCCTTTCGGGATACTCATACCACCGAGGTCAACAACTTCGAGACTTTTAAAGAGGTTCTCAAAACAAAGGGAGGTTTTATTTTAGCACATTGGGACGGAACAGCTGAGACGGAAGAAGCAATAAAAAAACAGACCAAGGCAACCATTCGATGTCTACCCTTGGAAGGAAAAAAAGAGGAAGGCAACTGTGTTTTTTCTGGAAATCCCTCCAAACAAAGAGTCTTATTTGCTAAAGCATACTAGATAGAGTAACCAACTTCGATTTGAACTGATAACCTTCTATC
>JAYNHN010000014.1:13523-19346 GCA_038108035.1 Flavobacteriaceae bacterium | reverse complement strand
ATTTTAAATTGGAGTACCAACTGATAATGCTCAGGGTTTGAATTTTTTCTTTACCATTTTCAATATCCATATTCTCAGAATACTGATTTGTTTTATGAAAATCAATCACGTTTTCCCATTCTTTAAAATCATAAATTAATCCATTGAATTCAAAAGTTAACCGCTGCTTGTCTTTAAAATCGTAAAGTGTATCGGAACACCAAAGGTGGGGTTTTTCGTTACTCAATTTATTTTGAATTAAGTGAATTCCGTCCCAGCGAAACTCTTCTATACATATAGAATCTTGAAAACAAAGTTTTATCAAAGTAAAGGGTGCTGTATTTTTTAAAATATCTTTGGAAGGAGTTGTTTCTTCCTCAATTAACGAATTAATAGGAATCAACCCCCGACTTTTTTTCTGATCGTTTTTGGGCTGAATACCCCTGGCGTTGAGTAGACAAGCAAGTTTTTTTTGCTCGCGATCGACCGCAAACCAAGTGCCTCCTTTTTTGGCATCCTTAGAATAAAATATCTTTTGTTGCTGATATTTGTGATACTTAGGGACAGATGATTTTCTTGATGGCTTTTCATCTCGGTTGCTGGTGAAAATAAATCCATTAGTAGTAGGGAAAAAGGTTACGATGCACATTGATTTCGATAATTTTGAGTGGAAAATGCAACTCCAAAATTTTGATCGACTAAATGGACCAACCCCTGTTCTAAAAGAGCAATCTTAATCAAACTTTGATGATGAATGCAATGATCCATACAATACGTGAGTTCTCTGAACAACGAAGTTTGAATTGTACTTTTCGAATCTAAAGAGTTGTCCATAATAAGCATATGATTTCTTTTTCCGTTTAGACGATCTAATTTCATTAAGATCTGATCAAGAGTCTGGATTCCTTTACGTATATCCAGTTCTAATTGTTTGTCTCTTTTACGAAGATCGTAATTAACTCTGGATTCTCCCGTTTGTTCAAAGCAGCACATATAAAACTCAATGATGTGTCTAAAATGTTCGCCTATTGAAGCTCCAAATAATGTTTTATTTTTTTGAGAAAATGATTTAGAATCTAATTTTTCAATTAAATTTTTCAGACCGATTAATACTTTTTTTTGAGGCTTAAAATTCATGTATAAGAGATTAGTGAGGGTTTATTTTTACTTAAAGTAACACGACTTCCACGAATAAACTCACACAGAGTATGAGTTTGTGTTTGTTGATTTAATTTGGGTTTACTAAGTTTATAAATGATATGCATATGATAAAAGATGTCCCTGTAAGCTTTCCAAATAGAATATTTAGGATCATAGATATGAATGGGTTCAGAATTCACACCATTAATTTCAATTATTTTTATTCCTCTTTTGTATTTAAAAGAGTCCCAATCTTTGATCTTTAAATCAATGCGTCCGTAGTCAAAACCGGGAATTTTTTTTGCACAATTGGCCACCCATCGTTTCATTTCTTCTGAGCGATATTTTTGGGCATCAAGGAAAACGGTTCCTCGATTATGATTCCCAATAGGTTCGACCCGAATTTTTTTTCCATTGGGTATGATCTGATTCCACTGTTTTGCAAATTTTTTTTTTAGATTTTTTTTACGGTGAGCAATTCGGTGATTCATTAAGACCAGTTTTTCCAGTGTAACTTTCCCGTTTCCTTCCAATTCACAAAATTTTTTTTTGCCCACTGAACTTATCTGTGGATTCCCTTGAAGATCCCAGTAAAATAAAATACCTAATTCAATGGGATACTCAATAAATTCTTGAATCAAAATAGCCTGATTCATTTTTTTTAAATAGAACTTCAGTTCGTTATAACACTCTATTTTCTGAACATTTCTTCCTCTTTCACCCATGTCAGGCTTTGCAATCAGTGGAAATTGAATGCCGATATCGTTTATTTTCTTTATTAAATCCTCTAAAGCGATCTTATCTGTAATTCGGATACTTTTAGGTTTCCATTTATTGGGGATGCTTTTCAGATACTTGTGTTTGGAACTTAAAAATGCACCACCAAAATTCATACATGAATTTAAGACTGAAAAGTATACCCATCGTCTCGACTTGAGTGCAAGAAAAAAATAATAAAAATATGCAGGTAGATAAAATAGCCAATAAGGCCAAAACTCATAATGTATAAATCGTTTCCATTTAACCCGAATAAAAGTAAAAAGCATATAATGTCGTTTCAATTTATGAGGTTTCTAGTGAATGATTTTTTTGATTTTGGCATGAAGAATAAGACTGATAATGCTGAGTACTAAAGCAATCAATGCCATGATAAAGAGCTCTCCATTATCGGAATTCCCTTCCCATCTAATTACGACCCCAAGGGGTGTAAAAAGATGTGCACCCAACGCGCCCACCATTAACCCTGCAGCGACTAGGGTAGCTCTGAATTTAGTTTTGGGTAGTAGTAAGGTAATCCCTACAAATAATTCAATACAGCCTAAAATAATCCTTCCCCAAGGTTCTGCCCCCAGTGTGTTAAAGATATGTTTTGCTTCTGCATGACCTGTAAATTTAAAATAAAGTGATTGTAGTAAAATGATAGCAATGATTAGACGTAAAAGAAAATTTATTTTTGATAACATAGATAAAGATTTGAGATTATTGATTTAAAAGATTATTCCAATTATGATTGGCTTTTGTCTTTAGTTTTTCATTCTTTTTTAGCCATTTTTTTTTGGTATCAGTAAAAGTGGTCCTATAAAAAAGGTAGAGTTTTTTATTTTCGATACTAAATGACTCGGGATTGATTTCAATTTTTTTTCCGTTGAGTCCCATGGCGTATGCACACCATCCTCCATACTCAGGTAAAAAATCTTCAGGACTTTTTTCAAAGCTTTTTTTGTTGAGTTCATTTTTAAAACGAAAAATAGCTCCTTTATACTCAACCTGAAACATTTCTTTACCAGAAATTGCGTTTTCATTAAAGTATTCTACTACATCATAACCTGAAACCGCAAGTTGATTTTTATCAAGGTTTTGCTGTGCATGTAAGGGATAAATTGAACTTGCAAAAAGAGTGAAGTAAATAATTGTTCTAAAAATCGAAATTTTCATAGGAATAAGATTTGAGTTTATTCTGTAGTAAATATATTGATTTTATAGAACTTCAGGTCTTTGAGAATTTAAAATTGAGTTAAAATATTTTTTTTTATTTTTTTGTAGTAAATAAAGATTGTTTAATAATAATTTCCACTTATATTTGCGCACGAAAAATATGGCCCGTTCGTCTATCGGTTAGGACGCCAGGTTTTCATCCTGGAAAGAGGGGTTCGACTCCCCTACGGGCTACAAAGTATAAATAAACAATATGGCAAATCACAAATCAGCTTTAAAACGTATTCGTTCAAACAATAAGAAAAGGCTCTTAAATCGTTTTCAGCATAAAACGACTCGCAACGCTATTAAGAATTTACGTGAAACTTCTGACAAAAATGAAGCCAGTAAGACATTGCCTTCTGTATTGTCTTTGATTGATAAGTTGGCGAAGAAAAATGTGATTCATGCCAACAAAGCAGCAAACTTAAAATCCAAGCTTACTAAACACGTAGCAGGCCTATAAGATTGCTTCATTACAAATTACAAAGGCTTCCGTTCGGAAGCCTTTTTTTATTGTTATACTTTGTCTATATTTAATTTTAAAACCAGTCTAACCATACCTCAATATTTTGAAAGCCTTTCTTTACTCTCTTTTTTGAACATTCAATTAAGTGCTGTTGTCATTGCACTCCCTTTCCAATCCTCAATAACTAAAATAGTATGAAAACCAAAGTATTTTAAATTCTTTTTTTGTCAACGAGTATTGTTTTTATATTTTCTTGCTCTACCGTTTCTTATATATCCAAAATCACCTTAGAGGTGAGCCCTAAAACAATCAATAAGGTTGTTCTGATTCAAAAAATTTTTGATCAGTCGGCAGCTAAATTAAAACGAAATCCTCTTTTGGGTTTTTCAGTAACCAATGAAAAAATATTGGTCAACGGATTAGAATTGGCTGTTACCAATGAAATTGCTGCTGATTTTTATAATCAAAACAATGAATTAATAAATTCCTACACCGGGAAGAGCCAGGGTAGAGACATAGGAAGTTTGTGTAAAAACAATTCGTTTTCAGTAAAAAGCTTAACTAATAAAGCATTTGGTTTGGCCATTCAGAAAATTTGAAATCAAATTATAACGATTCAGAAAAGTTTAATAAATAAATCGGTCACAATATATCTTTAAAAATAACGAAGAAAAAGGAGTAAAGAAGTTGCCCTTATTGATTCATAGAAATTAGGAACTCTTCATTACTTTTGGTTCTTTTAAATCGATCGATGATGAATTCCATGGCCTCAACGGGATTCATGTCAGCTAAATATTTCCGCATGATCCACATTCTTTTGATCGTGTTATCATCTAACAATAAATCATCACGTCGTGTACTAGAGGAAACTAAATCGATCGCGGGGAATAATCTTCGATTTGCAATTCTTCGATCCAACTGGAGTTCCATATTACCAGTTCCTTTGAATTCTTCAAAAATAACTTCATCCATTTTAGATCCTGTTTCGGTCAGGGCAGTGGCAATGATCGATAAAGAGCCTCCGTTTTCTATGTTTCGAGCAGCACCAAAGAAGCGTTTAGGCTTGTGGAGTGCGTTGGCATCAACCCCTCCACTTAATATCTTTCCAGATGCTGGCTGAACAGTATTGTAAGCTCGTGCTAAGCGTGTAATCGAATCCAAAAGAATGACTACATCATGTCCACACTCAACGAGTCTTTTTGCTTTTTCAAGTACGATATTAGCCACTTTAACGTGTCGATCGGCTGGTTCGTCAAAGGTAGAAGCAACAACTTCACCGTCTACATTTCTCTGCATATCGGTTACTTCCTCCGGGCGTTCATCAATGAGTAAAATTAACTGATAAACTTCGGGATGGTTAGCAGCAATGGCATTGGCTATATCCTTAAGAAGCATAGTTTTTCCTGTTTTTGGTTGGGAAACGATCATTCCTCGTTGTCCTTTACCAATAGGAGAAAATAAATCTATGATACGAGTTGAAATCGTACTTTGTTTATCGGCTAGGTTGAATTTCTCCTGGGGGAATAGGGGAGTAAGATGCTCAAATGATACACGATCGCGGACCACTTTTGGTTCTAAACCGTTAATTTTATCCACTTTAATTAAAGGGAAATACTTTTCCCCTTCTTTTGGAGGTCGTACAGATCCCAATACAGTATCTCCTGTTTTTAATCCAAATAAACGGATTTGAGATTGAGAAACATATACATCATCAGGAGAAGATAAATAATTGTAATCCGAGGAACGTAAAAAGCCGTAACCCTCCGACATCATTTCCAGAACACCTTCAGTTTGAACGATTCCGTCGAATTCAAAATCAGGTTCTCGATAACGGCTTCTATTGTCACGATTGTGGTTGGGATCGTTTCGGTTATTGTTTTTGGAATGGTTCGGGTTGGTATTGGATTTCCCATTTCCATTTTGATTATTACTTCGGTTGCCTTGCTTTTGATTTTTTTGAGGTTGTTTGGTGGGTTCGTTTTGAGGCTTTGGTTTTACTTTTTGAACCGGAAGTACTTTTGCGGCTGTCTTTTTGACTTCGGATTTGGCCTTTTTTTCTTTTTTTGGGGCTTGAACATCTTCATCGGGTTTTGATGCAATAAAATCAACGATTTGATAGATCAAATCTAATTTTTTAAGACCCGTGATGCGTTTAACACCTATTTTTTTGGCTATTTCTTGTAATTCAGGTAATTTTTTTGTCTTTAGTGTAGCTATTTCGTACATGAAATGAAAAGTAATTTGTTTATTTATAAGACTTT
>JAYNHN010000014.1:6830-13513 GCA_038108035.1 Flavobacteriaceae bacterium | reverse complement strand
TTATTTTAAAACCAACACGTTTAAAAAAAACTTAATTTTGAAAAAAAAATATGATTCAGCGCGTTCAGTCAATTTATCTTTTAATTACAGTTGTTATCTCCAGTTTACTCTCGTATTATTCCGTGGAGCAAATCATTAACCACACGTTGGCTTCCTTTTTTAAGAGTAACTATGGCTTTTTTATCTTCACTGGATTTTCTTTGATTGTATTTTTTCTTTACAAAAAGCGAACCCTCCAAGCAGGCGTTTGTTTATTTATGGCTTTCATCCAATTGCTTCTACTGATTTTATTCGTAATGGTTTACGTTTCGGGTGAAGAGAGTACATTTGTCATGCTAGTTTCATCCAGTTCTATCTTTCAAGGGATTTTGTTTTTGGTGGCTCGTAAGTCAATTTTAAAAGACGAAAAACTAGTTCGATCGGTTGATCGAATTCGATAAAGCACCTCGCAATCCCAGTTCTATCGCTTCTAAATTTTCAATTTTTCCTTTTTTTAAATCGAACCTTAGTAAAGTTCTAATCTTATGGAATCCCGATATTCCTACCGCTCCCGGATTCATATGAAGATGCCCATTTTTTTTGTCCTGCATCACTTTTAATATATGAGAATGTCCACAAATAAAGAGTTTGGGTTGATGGTGTTGGATCAGTTCTTTTACTCGAGAGGTATATCTACCTGGATAACCCGCAATATGAGTCATAAGTACGTTGACTCCTTCACAAACAAAAGACTGAATTTCAGGTGCTTGTAAGCGTACCCGATGCCCGTCAATATTTCCAAAAACAGCTCGAAGCGGTTTTATTTTTTCCAATTCATTTAGTATCGATACTTTTCCAACATCTCCAGCATGCCAGACTTCATCTGCATTTTCTACGTATGCTTTTATTTTCTGATCTAAAAATCCATGGGTATCGGAAAGCAAAATTATTTTTTTCAATGATTTATATTTATGGGATAAAATTAATAGATTCCATCGGTCAACCCAAGCCCTTGAAGATTTAAGAAAAACCAATGTTTAGTTTCTTTTCTGTTCAAAATGATTCGAGTGATTGAGTGATTTTTTGAAATCTTTTAAATAAAAAAGTTTGTTCGCCAGTAATTGACAAATTACGATAGGGGAGTGGTTTTATTTTTTGATAAATATCCAATACAATTCAATATGATCCCAATAAGTGATAAGATTCCGGCGATCATATGGTATCTGCCTGAATTGGAATAGTTAAGTAAGAGGTAGTAAGAAAGTGCCAAGATTGAGAGGCTAGAAAGGTAGATTATAAGTGAGCTTTTCATTTTTTATGATTTAGAGACATTAATATTAAATATAAACATTTTTTTAATCATTTATCGGTTGACCTTTCTCAAGCACTCTAATTTCAAGTTTTGCAGCTGAATTTTCAGTGGAAGAATCAAAATCACAGCTCAAACGGATTGTATGTATCCCCGGATTAATTTTAATTTCTTCCAAAGTGACCGAAATTTCATCCAAAGCATTCCAATTTGAATCATAGAGTACAGCCTTTGTTCCTCCCTTGTAGGCTAAATTTTGTCCTTTTTTAAGGGTGCTGGGTATTTCAATTTTTTTATAACCATTGAGTTCCATTTGAATATCGAAAAGATCGGATTCTTTGGCTTGAAGGATGAATTGAAAGATTTGTTCTGAGTCTTTATTTTCAAATTTATAAACTTCATCTCTAGGTTCGCCAGGTTGTCTTTCTCTTGGTTTAAAAATAAATTTACTCGAGTTCACAGGGTGTAAATTCCATTTATTTTGGGTGTTTTTCATGAGTGTAAATTCCTTTTCAGGATTTTGCATTTCTCTTTTTTGTTCTTTACTAAATGCACCCGATAGTCTTAACTGTTCCCAAGTTTTAAGTAAATTTAAAATAGATTCACTATTTCCGTTTTTGCTGATGGATTCAAAGCTAGTTACAAAAGAGAAGCCTGCATCAAACCCTGCAGAACGGGCTAAAAGCCATTCCATATCCTCAATACTAGTCTGTTCTTTCATCAAAAACCAGCCCAACATTCCCGGCATGAAATTTCGTTTAAAATAACTTTGATTTTTTAATCGGTAGGCCGTTTGACTTTCTCTAAATCCGGCGTACCAAGGTTCACCCCAGTTCATTCTTGAATAGATATGCCAAAAGAAATGGGTCGTTCGGCTGGCATCTACCACTAGATGTTTTTTTATATACTCGTTTAGATGATTGTACCAAGTAGCTGGCATCAAGCTTTCACCATAGGTTCCCAGCCCTGTAGATCGATTACCTTCAAGACCGTCAAATGAAATTTGGCGTAAACCTGTTTCGTTGTACAAATTGGCAAGGGTTTGTGACATTTCAATGGTCAAATCAGCATTTGTTAAAAATACTTTGTAGGGATGATCCAAGAGTTTGACAATATCAGTTCCTTTATCATAAGCTGTTTTTTCAGTGCCAAATGCTCCTCGTTGGCAATCGAGTAGTTTCCATGGAGCCTCTTTACTTACTGATTCATAACGGATCAATTCAGATCCTATCCGAACGGTTTGGAGTGTATTGTTTTTCATTTGATTAAAAAAATGGGGTGCTTGAATTTCAATTTCAGTTTCAAGAGAATCAATAGATCTGACCAGTTTGGAGGCCCCTACAACTGCCAATCTTTTATCGGGTACGGGTGTCACATAGGCATCATTGATGGTAATAAAGTTTGAGAGCGTATGAATCCCTAGTTTGATTCCTCTTTTTTGGGCTTTTTGCACCATTTTTTTTAATCCTTTTCGACCCTCAGGGAATTGGGTTTTAGAAAGTTCAAAATGACCCCAACTTTCAAAGGTTTTCCCATAATAATACAGATATTCCAAACCTGCTTTTTCAGTTATATCCAATGCCTTTTCAATTTCATGTTCCTTAAAATCCATAATGATATAGGAGGAAGCCACTTTGGGATTGGTTTTGATCCATTTTCCGTCCATTAGTGGGTGCGGGAGTCCTTCGGCTAATTCTATTTCACCTATCGTTTCTAATGCCTTGTTGACCGGGCTACCAAAAAGAGCGATTTTAGATCCCTTTAGACCTCCATCCTGATAAGGAGGTACAAGAATCTGATCGTGATTGAATTCCTTCACGATTCTTTCTTTGGAACGATTTCGAGTATAGGCTTGTAAACTACTTCCGTTAGGAGTGGGTTTGGCAGCTTCTACACGATACAAAACGTGAGGGGCGTTTTTGGGATTCATCTCGTTGGGATTGGGTTGATCCATTATATCAAAAGGCGGCATTCGATCGCTTTCATTCCAGGGATACCCTCCCAAAGTTTTTAGATTCAAAGATTGTATTCCCAAGGAAAATTCGGTTCCTCGCACAACCCCCACTGTTTCACCAATAATTTGATCGATAGAATTGAAATAAGGACCCCAGACAACCAAATCGACAATTGATTCCGGCTCGATGGATACCAATTCAAATGTTAGGTGACTTTCTTTTTCCTCAATTTTCACCTTAGCGATGACCGAGGGCTTATAGGTAAGAATCAGTGTATCATTTTTAAAAATCGCTTTTTCGGGAACGTAGTAAGTAGAATCTATTCGAATGGAAATCAAACTTGAGGGTTCAGAATTATCCAAATAATTAACACGATTTTTTGTCACCACCAGCGTGTCAATTTCTCCTTTTGAATCTATAGATAAACTACAATGATCTGTACTTAGTTTAACAATTGGTTTTTGTTTGATAAAATCACATCCATAAAATAAAAAGGAGATACTCAAAAGATATATACAGTTTTTTTTCATCTGGCTTTGATTTTGTAAAAAAAGAGAGTTCAAGTTAAAAAATTAAACAGAAAGATTTGGGATTCTTTCTTGTTTGGATGCATTGGTGCACTAAATAATTCAAAGTATCTTTGACTTAAAACACAATTGTGCGTTATTTTTTAGAATTCTCCTATGATGGCTCCGCCTATCACGGTTGGCAAAGGCAACCCAATGCCCTATCAGTTCAAGAGGTAATGGAACACGCTCTTGGAACCTTGCTTAAAAGAGAATGTTCTTTAGTAGCCGCAGGAAGAACCGATACCGGAGTCCATGCTCGTCAAATGTTCGCTCATTTTGATACCGATTTTACACTTAATGATCAAGAACAACTCCTATATCAACTCAATCAGTTTCTGCCTCAAGATATTGCTATTCAAAACCTTAGAGAAGTTAAACCGGAAGCGCATGCTCGATTTGATGCACTATCGAGAACATATCAATACCAACTTGTTTCAACCAAGACAGCATTTGGAAATAGCTATCATTACCGAATCAATCAAGCTTTGGATCTAGATTTGATGAATAAGGCAGCACAATTGCTTCTTGACTATACAGATTTTGAATGCTTTTCAAAGACGAAAACGGATGTAAAAACATACTTATGTGATATTCGGCAGGCAAAATGGAACAAAATCAAAAATGGTTATATCTTTACCATCACTGCCGATCGCTTTTTGAGAAATATGGTTCGAGCGATTGTGGGAACTTTAATAGAAATTGGTTTGAAGAAAAAAAACAAAGAGGATTTACACCGTATTATAGCTAGTAAAAATCGATCTGAAGCGGGTTATTCTGTTCCTGCAAAGGCATTATTTCTTACTAAAATCGAATATCCTAATTCAATCTTTTTGTAATGGCAAAAGTAAATGGAAAAATATTTGATGTTCAGTTGTTTTCTAAACTGATGGTTTTTGTCAAGCCTTTTCGGGCTACCTATTATTTTGTGATGGTTGCGGCTGTTCTACTTTCTGTCTTTTCAACTTTAACTCCTTATTTGCTAAAAGTAACGGTAGACGACTTCATTCGTCTTAAAAATTACGAAGGGATGATTCTCTTCGTAGGATTCATGCTTTGTACGCTGATTTTAGAGGTCGTTTTCCAGTTTTTATTTGTGTTTTATGCAAACTGGTTGGGTCAAAAAGTCATCAGAGATTTGCGAGTGAAATTATTTAAAAAAATTATTCATTTTAAGATGGCCTACTTTGATAAATCAGCTGTAGGACGTTTAGTAACCCGAGCGGTAAGTGATATTGAAACCATTGCGAGTATTTTTTCTCAAGGGCTGTTTATGATTATTGCGGATCTGCTAAAGATGATCTTAGTCATTGTAGTGATGCTAGTGGTAGATTGGCGTCTATCACTGATTGTATTTTCCATACTTCCTGTAATACTTTATGCTACGCGCTTATTTCAAAAATCGATGAAAAAAGCTTTTGAAGAAGTTCGTTTACAAGTAGCCAATCTAAACTCTTTTGTTCAAGAACGAATCAGTGGAATGAAAATCGTCCAGATTTTTCATCGAGAGAAAGTGGAATTCAACAATTTTATTCAAATTAATGAAAAGCACAAAAAAGCGTGGTTAAAAACGGTTTGGTTTAATTCCATCTTTTTCCCAGTAGCTGAAATATCATCATCTGTAACCATTGGATTACTCGTTTGGTACGGTGGTTTAAATGTAATTTCGGGAGGAAATATTTCGCTAGGGACTATATTTTTGTTTATACAAATGTCTCAAATGCTTTTTCGACCCTTACGACAAATTGCGGATAAGTTTAATACCCTTCAGATGGGAATGGTCGCCACGGATCGTATTTTCAATATTTTTGAAACGGAAAGTAGTATCCTTAATCATGGACAGTATACCTCCGATAATTTCCGTGGAGAAATTCAATTTGAAAATTTATATTTTTCCTATTTACCGGGTGAAGAAGTTCTTCATGGAATTTCATTAAAAATAAATTCGGGGGAAACGGTCGCTATTGTTGGAGCTACTGGAGCAGGAAAATCTACCATTATCAATCTGTTATCTCGTTTTTATGAATTCGATTCTGGTGACATCACGATTGATGGTGTGTCAATTCGAGAATATGAATTGCAAGAATTGCGAAAGCACGTAGCAGTAGTTTTACAGGATGTTTTTTTATTTGCCGATAGTTTGTACAACAACATTACCCTTTATGATGATTCTATTTCAGAAGATCAAGTTATTAAAGCAGCCAAAGAAATTGGTGTTCATGAATTTATTGAATCCCTACCGGGAGGATATGATTACGATGTTAAAGAACGCGGTGTAATGCTTTCCTCCGGTCAGCGCCAGCTTATCGCATTTTTAAGAGCATACATAACCCAGCCCAATATTTTAGTTTTGGATGAAGCCACGTCCTCAATCGATAGCTACTCTGAAGAAATTATTCAACGAGCTATCAATACCTTGACCCAAGACAAAACCTCAATTGTAATTGCCCATCGTTTGGCTACGGTCAAAAATGCAGATCGGATCGTGGTGATGGATCAAGGAAAGATTGTTGAGCAAGGAACTCACAAGGAACTACTGAACCTACCCAAGGGTTATTACGCTAAATTGTATGAAGTTCAATTTTCTGAGGAAGTTACAGTGTGATCATTCACTCAAATCCTGAATTAAGACTTCTTTTAGTTCGTCGAGATGGACGTAGGAATAAATCTCTCCACTTTTAACATAAACAATCTTTCCCGTTTGTTCCGATAAAACAAGTACTAGAGCATCTGTTTTTTCGGTAATTCCCAAAGCGGCACGATGACGAAGTCCATATTGAGTGGGTAAATGCATGCTTTCTGAGACAGGAAGAATGACCCTAGCAGCAATAATGAAGTTGTTTTTAACAACAATTGCCCCATCGTGTAAAGGAC
>JAYNHN010000014.1:5205-6820 GCA_038108035.1 Flavobacteriaceae bacterium | reverse complement strand
GTGTATTAATATCCAAACTGGATACTTGTTGCTGTGATTGCCTTATAAATCGAAAATAACGAACCACATTTCCGCGATTTGTAAAATTAGTAGACCCCAGTAATAATAAGAATTTTCGGATCTCTTGTTGAAAGACAACAATCAAAGCAAAAAAACCAACACTTATAAATTTACCCAGAAGATTACTGAGAACATCCATATTTAGAATATCTGTCAATCTCCATATCAAATAAATAATGACAATGCCAATGAAAATATTAATGGCCACTGTTCCTCTCACTAGTTTGTACAAATAGAAAAGTAAAAAGGCAACTAATAAAATATCAATTACGTCAACGAAAGAAAAATCAACAAAGTCTGTGAGCTCCAAAACTATACTTTTTTGTAAAATTAGGAAAACGAATGGAGAGCTAGCCACAAGTCAATACATTCTTTGGCTTCTTTTACATCATGGACCCTCAAAATTTGTGCTCCTTGTTCCAGTCCCCAGGCGTGGAGAGCAGTAGTTCCATTGAGTGCCTCTTCTGGTTGGGTTTTCAAAACTTTATAAATCATTGATTTTCGAGAAATACCCATCATCAGGGGAAGATCCAGGCTTAAAAAGTGATTAAAATATTGAAGCAAGGCATAGTTTTGTTGAATATTTTTTCCAAAACCAAAGCCGGGATCAATAATTATATCGTGAATTCCAAAGGCAGTTGCTTTTTCAATTTGTAAGGAGAAAAAAGTTAAAACATCACTGATTAAATGCTTATAATTTGTTTTTTTCTGCATGGTTTCAGGGAGCCCTTGCATGTGCATCATAATAAATGGAGCATCAAATTGAGCAACCGTTTGATGCATATGCGAATCGATTCTTCCGGCTGATATGTCGTTAATAATATGTGCTCCCATTTCCAAACAGCACTTGGCTACTGAACTGTTGTAAGTGTCAATTGAAAAAAACACTTCTGGAAATTTTTGCATGACTTTTTCTAAGATCGGGAGTAACATCTTTTTTTCGTCATCGGGTAGAATTAGTTTACTTCCCGGTTTACTGCTAGCGGCTCCTACGTCAATAAAAAGGGCTCCTTGATTGATCATTTTTTCAGAGTGGATTAGGGCACGATCTAATCGGTTGTTTTTTCCTCCATCGTAAAAAGAATCTGATGTAAGATTTAAGATTCCCATGATTTGGGGCGAACTCAAATCGATTAAGGTTCCTCTACAATTGAGGGTTTGACTATGTATATTGTTTTTGATAACTTTTTGGATGGGTTTGAATGATAGAACCAAATATATCCGAAATTTAAAAAAAAATTTATTATAGATGCAGACTACCCGTAAAGAGTATCAATTAATGACCGCCCGATGTCGCACCTTGTTTGAAAAAAAAATGAAAGATTACGGTGCCGCATGGCGAATTTTAAGACTCCCATCATTGACGGATCAAATATTTATCAAAGCACAACGTATTCGAAGTTTACAAATGAACCCGATACAAAAGATAGAAGAAGGCCAAGAATCTGAATTTATCGGAATAGTAAATTACAGTATTATGGCTTTGATCCAAATTGAAATGGGCATTGCGGAGCAACCGGATTTAACTCTTGAAAAAGCACTCAAGCTCTACGAT
>JAYNHN010000014.1:0-5195 GCA_038108035.1 Flavobacteriaceae bacterium | reverse complement strand
GGCTTGGAGAGATATGCGAGTGAGTTCACTTACCGATTTAATTCTTCAAAAGCTTCTTCGGGTAAAACAAATAGAGGAAAATCATGGAAAAACACTGATCAGTGAAGGGATTGATGCTAACTATCACGATATGGTCAATTACGCACTATTTGCCATGATACATCTCAATGAATCTGAGGCAGAATGATATACTTTTTGATCAGCAAAATTTCCAACGCACTTTTAGCACTTTTAGGAGTAGCTAGTTTGGTTTTCTTTTTATTTACCGTATTACCTGGCGATCCAGCTCAAATGATGCTGGATCAAAAAGAAGACAGTAAACAGTTGGAGGTTATTAAATCCAAGTTTGGGTTCAATTTGCCACTGTCACAGCAATATATGTATTACTTAAATGACTTATCTCCGCTTTCTGTTCACTCAACCCATCCAACGAAGTTCAATTTCTATGACCCTTTTGTTTATGGAGGAACTGTTTTTTTGAGAACCAACCATAGGGTTTGGGTATTGAAATTTCCCTACCTAAGGACTTCTTATCAAAAAAGAGGAAAACCGATTATCGATATTTTAAAAGAAACCTTACCCAACACTGCCGTTTTGGCAACGACCTCCATTTTGATTGCAATTGTACTTGGAATTTTTTTGGGGGTATTGGCAACTTTGAATAAAGACCGCTGGCTGGATCGCTTTTTGCAATTTTTTAGTACCCTAGGCATGAGTGTTCCCTCGTTTTTTAGTGCCATCCTTTTTTCGTGGTTTTTCGGTTATGTTTTGAATGAAGTCACGGGTTTAAACATGACGGGTAGCTTGTATGAATTGGACGATTATGGTGAATCGTATCATATTGTTTGGAAGAATTTAATTTTACCTTCATTCGTTTTGGGTATTCGTCCATTAGCTGTAATCATTCAATTGATGCGTAGCAATTTGCTTGAAGTACTCTCACAAGATTATATTCGAACGGCCTATTCAAAAGGACTAACCCGATGGCAGGTAATTTACAAGCATGGACTTAAAAACGCATTAAACCCTGTAGTTACAGCTATATCTGGATGGTTTGCCTCACTTTTGGCGGGAGCTATTTTTGTAGAATATATCTTTGGGTGGAAGGGTTTGGGGAAAGAAATTGTGGATGCCTTAAATCAATTAGATATCCCTGTAGTAATGGGAGCCGTTTTAGTCATTGCCTTTCTCTTTATTATCATTAATATTGTGGTCGATTTGATACACGCATATTTAGATCCTAGAATTAAAATAATTTAAACGAAATGAGAGACCAAATAGTAGCTGGAAATTGGAAAATGAACAACAACCAGACAGAAACAAAAAACCTTATAGACGCATTAATTCAACATTCAAAACCAGCTGATGTCCGCATAATGGTTGCTCCTGCATTTACACAACTTGCTCAAGCGACCAGGATGTTGGACAATGATCCGATTAATGTTGCCGCACAGAATATGAATGCGGCTCCCTCCGGAGCACATACAGGAGAAGTTTCTGCAGAAATGCTTAAAGGAGTAGGAGTGAAGACCGTTATTTTGGGTCACTCCGAAAGACGTGCCCTGTATCATGAATCGGATGTTGAATTGACAGAAAAGGTGAAAGCGGCACTTGAGGCTGATCTCGAAATAATCTTTTGCTTTGGTGAAGAGTTGGCAGATCGAAAATCAGGAAATCACTTTAAAGTTGTAGAATCTCAACTGATCGAAGTCTTGTGGGAACTTCCGGAAAATGCATGGAACAAGATTGTTTTAGCGTATGAACCGGTTTGGGCGATTGGAACCGGAGAAACCGCCAGTCCAGAGCAAGCACAAGAAATGCATGCGTTCATCCGAAATTTGATTGATCAAAAATTTGGAAGTACGTTGGCCCAAAGTGTTTCAATTTTATACGGTGGAAGCGTAAAGCCTGCGAATGCAGAAGCCATTTTTTCTAACAAGGATGTAGATGGTGGATTGATTGGTGGTGCCTCTTTGAATGCAACAGATTTTATGGCGATTGTCAATTCATTTTAAGTGCCTTACAATTATATAGCTTATCATTTTTCAGTGGTTCCTAGAGAACCTTGGGAAGAAATTTTATTAGCTCAACTCCAGGCGCTTCCCTTTGAAAGTTTTGAAGTTCGGGATGAGGTACTGCATGCCTATATACCTGAGAATTTGCATCATGAAGATTTTTTAAAAGAGATCTCTCTATTAAATAATACAAATAATATCAAGATCACTTGTTCACAACATTTCATCAAAGCTGAAAATTGGAATACCCAGTGGGAATCCAATTTTCAGCCTATTAAAGTAGGAGAGGATTGTATTGTTCGTGCGGATTTTCATCCACCCACAGGGAAACGATATGAATTGGTCATCAATCCCAAAATGAGTTTTGGAACGGGACATCACGAGACTACTTTTATGATGTTGGAATATGGTTTGGCAATTTCTTTTGAGGGTTTGTCAGTTTTGGATATGGGCTGTGGAACCGGTGTATTGGGAATTTTGGCTTCTATAAAAGGTGCAAAAAAGGTGAGGGCAATTGACAACGACCCCTGGTGCGTGGAAAATGCACTTGAAAACGCAGTTATAAATGATTGTCAAAATATACAGATTGAATTGGCTTCTTCTCTTCAAGCGAATTCTGAAGAATTCGATCTTATTTTTGCTAATATCAATCGAAATATTCTTGTAGAACAAATACCTTCTTATTCCAATGCTTTGAAAAATGAAGGTATTTTATTAATTTCAGGTTTTTATCAAGAGGATGTTAATCTGCTTTTGGATACGGCTAGCCCTTTTGGGTTTGAACTGCTAGAAGAAAAAAACAAATCTCTTTGGTACGCTTTAAAATGTAAAAAATGAGTAATGATTCACCCCAGGTCAAGCCCTCAGAAGTCGAAGAAGTGAGTACACTAGCGAAACGAGAGCACGAAATTATCTTATATAACGACGATGTCAATACTTTCGAACACGTCATCAACTGTTTGGTACAGATTTGCGAGCATAGTCTTCTTCAAGCAGAACAATGCGCTTTTTTAGTTCATTACACGGGAAAATGTGCCGTCAAAACAGGTTCTTTGGAGGAGCTTGTTCCTAAGTGCTCCGCTTTATTAGAAGAAGGGCTCTCTGCCGAAGTAGTTTGAATCTTTCGGGTACAGTTATTTTTTCTTTGGTATAAATCCGTTACATTTGAAAAAAATTGAAAAATGAAGTTGAAAAATTATTTATTCCTAACATTTATGATTAATACCCTAACTGGTCAGGTACAAGAAAAAGCCTTACCCTCAGTTCATCAATTCACCGTTCAAAATCTTGAAGGCGATTCATTTGAATTAAGCTCATTAAGCGGTAAAAAAGTAATGATCGTAAACACGGCATCCAAATGTGGACTAACCCCACAGTATAAAAAATTGCAAGCCCTTTACGAAAAATACGGAAATGACGATTTTGTGATTATTGGATTTCCTGCAAATAATTTTTTATCTCAGGAACCCGGGACAAATGAAGAGATCGCTGTTTTCTGTGAACGAAACTACGGAGTAACATTCCCCATGATGAGTAAAATTTCTGTCAAAGGGAAAAACCAACATCCGGTTTATGCATTTTTGACACAAAAGAGTAAAAACGGTTTACTTGATTCAAGTGTTTCCTGGAATTTTCAAAAATACCTGATCAATCCCGATGGAACCCTAGCGAAGGTAATTTCTCCAAGGACCCAACCGGATGATCCCAGCGTAATTGCATGGATTGAGGAATGAAACAAAAAAATTCAAATTTTAGAACTCAGTGTGTACACTCTGGAGCCTTAAAAGATGAACAACACGGAGGGGCCACCTCACCACTCTTCGCATCTACTTCGTATACCTTCAATGATGTAGAAATCAGTCAATATCCAAGGTATTTTAATACACCCAATCAAAGAGGACTAGCTGAAAAAATCGCCACTTTGGAAGGAGCAGAGTCTGGTATGATTTTCGGGTCCGGTATGGCTGCAATAAGTACCGCTTTGATGTCACATTTAAAAGCAGGAGATCACGTCATTTTTCAGGATGATCTATACGGTGGTACCCGAAATTTTGTTAAACATGAATTTCCAAAATACGGTATTGATTTTAGTTTTGCCAAAGGCTTAGCTCCAGAGGATTTTAAAAATGAAATTAAAGAGACCACCCAAGGAATTTATTTAGAAACACCCAGTAATCCCACTCTTAAAATTGTTGACTTAAAAGCTTTGAGTGAGTTGGCAAAAGAAATGGGTGTTTGGACGATGATAGACAATACATTTGCAAGCCCGGTAAATCAAAACCCTATAGCCTTTGGTATAGATGTAGTTCTTCATAGTGCTACTAAATATTTGGGGGGACACAGTGATATCTGTGCCGGAGCTGTATTGGGAACTCAGAACACAATCGATCGCGTATTTGAATCGGCTAAAAATTTTGGAGGGAGCCTTAGTGATTACACCGTTTGGTTGCTCGAGCGAAGTATTAAAACGCTTTTTATCAGAGTTCAAGCCCAAAACGAAAATGCTCAATTGCTTGCAGAGTTTTTAGAGGTACAGCCATGGGTAGAAAAAGTATATTATCCGGGTCTTGAAAATCATCCAGATCACTCCATTGCAAAATCTCAGATGAATGGTTTTGGAGGAATGTTGTCATTCGACTTGTCATCAGAAATTAACTGTAAGGAATTTTTGTTGGGGCTCGAATTAATCAAACCGACTATGAGTTTAGCCGGAATTGAAAGCACCGCATTAAGCCCAAGACTTACTTCTCATGCATTGTTGACTGAGAAGGAACGACAAGCACAAGGTATTACGGCTCAAATGGTTCGTTTTTCTAGTGGTATCGAATCGATTGAAGACTTAAAAAATGATTTGATCCAATCTATTTATAAACAAACCCATGGGAGTTGATATTTTAGCTTTTGGTGCACATCCCGATGATATTGAATTGGGTTGTTCGGGTAGTATTGCTCTTTCAATATCCCAAGGTAAAACAGTTGCTGCAATTGATTTGACCCGAGGAGAACTGGGGACTCGCGGTAATGCAGAGACTCGAGATCGAGAGGCAAAAGAAGCTGCTGTAATTCTGGGACTTCAAGTTCGCGAAAATCTAGATTTCAGAGATGGTTTTTTTACTAACGACGAAATGCACCAAAAAGCAGTTATTCAAAAAGTAAGATTCTACCAACCGGAGATTGTAT
>JAYNHN010000013.1:14488-25157 GCA_038108035.1 Flavobacteriaceae bacterium | reverse complement strand
CTTCTTTAGGTAGATAGTCATCGGAGGTACCGTCACCGCGGATTGCACCTATCGGTAAGATGAAGTCTCCGATATGATTCCGCTTTTTTAATCCTCCACATTTCCCTAAAAACAAAACTGCTTTCGGATTGATTGCCATTAGTAAATCCATGATGAGTGCTGCATTGGGGCTTCCTATTCCAAAATTAATGATGGTAATGTTTTGTGCGGTAGCAGAAGACATTACATTTTTTTCTCCCTCTATTTCAGCATTTGTAATTGATGAAAAAAGCGTTACATATTTTTGAAAATTGGTCAATAAGATGTATTCGCCAAAAGTCTCCAGGGATTTTCCAGTATAGCGGCTCAGCCAGTCTTTAACTATTTTTTCTTTTGTATCCATAACATTTTCTTATATTTAAAATAAGGTTTTGTTATTCTGAACTTATTATTCTGATTTAAAACCCTAATTCTATGCCCTTTTAATTTACAATAAAATGTAATTTAAAACAACGAATTAAACAATTACCTTTTTATGTAGTCAGTAATTGTTCAAAGAAACCACCGATTTCTCTTTCTCGATCTATGAAATGAATTTCCAAAATCCAATTACGGACGTTTCCTTTAGAATCAGGATCAAGCATATTGATTGGATTTTCCGGATGAATGTAATGGGTTTTGTCTTCTTTCTCGAGACGTTTGTGTGGAAAAAGCCCAATTAAGTGTCCCGCTATTTCACCTCCAAACTCCCAATTTTTTTGAGTGGCAAGGTCTTGGGTGTATCGGTATAATTGATCACCGCTGATTTGGGCTTGCTGATCAAAATAAGCTTTTGCTTCCCACCATGCATCTTCTACGTCTTTTACTAATTTATGTTTGACAGGATCCTCTCCTAAGACATACGTTCTTCCATAGTCTGCTTCCCATTGGTCAAGGATGGGGCCAAAGTCCAGAAAAAGAATGTCCTCTTTTTTTAAAGTTAAATTAGGTGGATTTTCGTCATAAGGGAGCAATGTGTTTTTCCCAACTCGAACAATTCGTTTATGCCAATATTTTTGAATGCCCAGTAAATCGTATGCCAATTCAAAAATAGCTTGATTGATTTGCTGTTCGGTTTTTCCAGGAACAAGAATACTTTTTCTTTGAATTTCCTCAAATAAATATTCTGCCTTTTCTTCCGCCTGAATAAGTTTTTGTTTTATTTCATTTTCTGACAGTGAGTCCATAGATTCGTTATTGTTTTTTTACGCATTTCGTTGGTATACTTTCCGTGGTTCAATCCTATTTAATTTAAGAAAAGCATCCTCGGGTTTAGAAACTAAAAAAATGATACCTTAAAAGTTTTAGAAAGAAAAACGTCTATGCGGAAGCATGTTTTTGTTTAATGGTTACGAAGATATAATTTCATTTATTTTTTAAAAATGGATTGGAAGTTATTTTTTTGTCCTAACTACTAAATCACAGATTTTACTTAAATTTCAAATGATCTAAATAAACTAAAAACAACATTATGAATAAGACTTTGATTTTAGGAGTACTTTTTTCGATTGCCTGGATGGGATGTCAATTTTCAGACGTGAAAAAGGTAAATATTGAAAAAACTACTTTCGGAGTTACAAAAGACAAAAAATCCGTAGAAAAATACCGCTTGTCCAATATCAATGGGATGGCTGTGGAAATCATTACTTACGGTGGAATCATCACTTCAATTCAAGTCCCGAATCGGGAAGGGAAAGAAACGGAAGTTACACTTGGGTTCAATTCTTTAAATGATTACGAAGAAGGGAGTCCTTATTTTGGAGCTCTTGTTGGACGGTATGCAAATCGAATAGCGGGGGGTGCGTTTCGTTTGGACGGAATTGATTATACCCTAGCTCAAAACAACGGTGCAAATCATCTTCATGGAGGAATCCAAGGGTTTGACAAAGTGATTTGGGATGCAGAAGCGAAAAAATCAAAAGATCAAGTAGAGTTAAAGTTGTTTCGCCTCAGTCCTGATGGAGAAGAGGGCTATCCGGGAGATTTACAAGTTGAAGTAACCTATACCCTTACACAAGATAATGAGATCGTCGTGGACTATTTTGCAACGACTTCCCAAAAAACAATTATCAACCTAACTCAACACACTTATTTTAACCTATCGGGTAATCCAACTTCCTCTATTTTAGATCATAAATTGAAACTAAATGCAGATGCGTACCTTCCGGTGGATAAGACCTTGATCCCATTGGGAGAAATTCATTCGGTAAAGGACACCCCTTTTGATTTTAGAGCCTTTAAGTTGATCGGAAAAGATATAGATGATAAAGAAGAACAAATAAAAAGGGGCTTGGGGTATGATCATTGTTGGGTGGTAAATAATCCCAATACAGGAGTTCGCGAAGTAGCAAGTGCTCAACATCCCGATAGTGGTATTGTATTGGACATTGCTTCTGATCAGCCTGGAGTTCAATTTTATTCTGGAAATTTTTTGGACGGGACGCTCCCTGCTCGATCCGATGATCAGTTTTATAATTACCGTTCGGGTTTTTGCTTGGAGACTCAACATTTTCCAGATTCTCCGAATCAACCTGAATTTCCCTCGGTTGTTTTACTACCGGGTCAGAATTATAAAACTCAAACGGTATTTCGATTTTCTACACAAAATTAAACACGCAATTCACTAGGCCGTTCTAATTTAGAAATCTCATTTAAAATTAGTTGGGATAGTTTTTAAGCAAAAGCATCATTTTTGTAATTTCATTGAAAATTTTTCTTAAAAAATGAAAGAACTCATTGTTATTCTCACCGCCCTATTTTTACAAACCCTACCGGCTCAAGACTTTGATCCAACATGGATGAAAGGAATGGCTCCTAGAAATATTGGTCCGGGTGGAATGAGTGGTCGGATAACAGCTATTGATGTAGTTCATAAGGATAAAGAGACAATGTATGTAGGGACTGCCTCCGGAGGGATTTGGAAATCGACTAGTGGGGGAGTTCGGTGGACACCTATTTTTGAAGATCAAATTACGGCTTCAATTGGTGCTATAGCGATTCAACAGTCCAACCCGGATGTTCTTTGGGTAGGAACCGGAGAAGGAAATCCACGTAATAGTCTCAACGGGGGGTATGGGATTTATAAATCATTGGATGCTGGGAAGACTTGGATTTCTTTAGGTTTAAAAAAAACAAGACACATTCATAGAATCTTAATCGACCCGACCGACCCCAACACGGTATATGTTGCTGCTATTGGCTCACCATGGGGAGCACATCCCGAACGAGGGGTTTTTAAAACCACCGATGGGGGCGACTCTTGGGAAAAGATACTTTTTGTAAATAATTTGACAGGAGCCGCTGATTTAGTAATGGATCCTTCCAATCCTAATAAGTTAGTTGCGGCTTTATGGGAACATAAACGAGATCCTTGGTTTTTTAAATCAGGAGGCAAAGGAAGTGGACTTTTTATTACTCTCGATGGAGGAAAAAACTGGATTCAAAAAACTGAAAAAGATGGATTACCCAAAGGAGAATTAGGACGGATCGGTTTGGCGATCGCCCATAACAAACCCAACATTATTTATGCCCTTGTAGAATCTCAAAAAAACGCTCTCTATCAATCCAAGGATGGAGGTGCAAAATGGAAGAAGGTTAATGACAAGTCGGATATTGGAAATCGACCCTTTTATTATTCGGATATTTTTGTGGATCCTCAAAATGAAAATAGACTTTACTCCGTATTTAGCTTTGTAAATGTGTCAGAAGACGGGGGAAGAAATTTTAAAGAATTGATGCCTGCCTATAATGCAAATAATGGAGTTCATCCCGATCACCATGCTTGGTGGATTGACCCAGAGGATGGATCGTTTATGATAGATGGAAATGACGGCGGATTAAATATCACACGAGACGGAGGTTCTTCTTGGCGTTTTGTAGGAAATATACCAGTGGCTCAATTTTATCATATTAGTGTGGACAACGAATACCCCTATAATGTATACGGCGGTATGCAAGATAATGGATCTTGGAGAGGACCGGCCTATGTTTGGAAAACGCAAGGGATACGAAATTCATATTGGCAGGAAATTGCCTTTGGAGACGGATTTGATGTAGTACCGGATCGAGATGATGCTCGCTTTGGATATGCAATGAGTCAGCAAGGAAATGTTTCTCGCTATGATTGGCAAACCGGGAATAATTATGGCGTTAAACCCACGCATCCCGATCCATCGGTTGTCTTGCGATTTAATTGGAATGCAGCCATTGGTCAAGATCCTTTCAACAATAGTACGGTTTACTTTGGAAGTCAATTTGTTCATAAAAGTACCGATAAGGGATTGACTTGGGAGGTCATTTCACCAGATTTGACCACTAACGATCCGCAAAAACAAAAACAAAGTGAAAGTGGAGGACTTACACTAGATGCTACGGGAGCTGAAAATTATTGTACCCTTTTGGTTATTGAACCCTCTCCTTTGAAGGAGGGATTGATTTGGACGGGATCCGATGATGGAAAAATTTACCTCACCGAGAATGGAGGTGAAAATTGGGTGGAAATCTCAAAAAACATTAAACAAATGCCAGAGGGAAGTTGGATCGCTCAGATCAAAGCGTCTAACAAGAATGAAGGGACCGCTTTTGTAGTTGCAAATGATTATCGGCGATTTAACTACAGTCCCTATGTATTCAAAACCACTAACTATGGAAAATCCTGGACTCGGGTTGTAGATGAAAAAGATGTCAACAGTTTTGCTTTGAGCATCGTTGAAGATCCAGAAACGGAAAATCTGTTGTTTTTAGGCACGGATGAAGGACTTTATTTTTCGATCAATGCCGGGGATCAGTGGGTCAAATTCCATTCTGAAGTTTTCCCAACAGTTTCTACCAAAGATCTAGTCATTCATCCAAGAGAAAACGATTTGGTAATAGGAACTTTTGGAAGGGCAGCATGGGTGTTGGATGACGTTCGCCCCCTTCGTGCCATTGCTAAAAATCCGGAAATCCTTCAAAAACCACTCCATATGTTCCATCCACCTTCTGCTTATCTAGCGGCTTATCAGCAACCCACGGGTTCTCGTTTTGGTGGGGATGCTCTATACAATGCTGAAAACAGAAAGTTTGGAAGTATGCTAACTTATTTTTACAGGGCGGATACCCCATCGATCGATTCAGGTGATCCTAAGGAATCAAAAAAGAAAAGCGATTCTCTAACTCTATCGATATACGACGGGGATCGACTTATTAGAACATTAAAGAAAAAAGCACCCAAAAAGACGGGGCTGTATCGCTGGTATTGGACCCTAAATGAAAAAGGGGTGAAGCGTCCAAGTAGAACCAAAAGGAAGTCTAAAAACGAACCAAGGGGAGTTACCGTTAAGCCTGGAACCTATCAAGCGGTGATCCGAAGTAAAGCGCAGGAATCAAAGGTTTCAGTTTTAGTTAAAACGGATCCAAGAATTGAGATCAGTTCAAAAACGTTGGAAGATCGTTATAATTACTTAAAAAAATTAGAGTCCTATACCGAAATCACCGGAAAAGCAGTGGATCAGCTTTTAGAAAGTAAGGCCACTCTGGCGGAGTATAAAAAGAGAATAGAGGCTCAAGACAGAGAAGGACAAGAAGAACTATTGACAGAGATGAAACACGCTACCAAGACTATTGACAATCTGATAAACACCTTTATAGGTAAAGAGGACAAGAGACAAGGAATTGTTCGCAATCCTCAGAGCAGTGTGATGAAGCGAATCGGAAATGCCTCTCGATACATAAGATCCAGACCCAATGGGGTTACTTCTACGGAAGAAAATCTCTTGCAACACGCTTATGATGATTTGAAAATAGCACTGGAGAATACCAACGGGTTTTACAACGATCGATGGGATGACTTAAAAAACAAAATAGAAGGATTGGAATTATCTGATTTTAAATCAACTGAGCGTTTTATCTTAGATTAAAGTATGATTTCAGGATTGTGTTACGTCAAATCCATTTTTACTTGAAACAGCCAGTCGTTTTTCAATGAATATCTAAGCACCCAGATAGCAAGCGATGAAAGTGGTGTACCCCTTTTTCGTAATTTGGAGAAAATCGTCCCTTGTGATAGTATTTGGATTGAAGACCTCGATGGACACTTTCAACCACAAATTCATCTTCCCTTTCCACTTTGTCTAAAATTGCACCAGCACCCAAATCCAGTTTACTTTCATCATAAACATAACTAATAAACGATACTTTGGTTTTGTTTTGACTGATGGGTTTGACAATGTTGATGGAAAGACCCCATGGGTAAAAATTAAACATCATATTGGGAAAAATCCAGTAATAATAGGCAGAAACATTTTTTCCATAATCAGGATGCCCTTGGGGTAGATCGAAGGTTTCTTCCGAATCCTTAGAGTACCCTATTTGCAATACCATTTTTTCATACAATAGGGTTGTGTAGTCACCAAAATCCAAGACTTGATTTAGATCTTCATGAACAAAAGGAATGTGAAAACCTTCGAGATAATTGTCACAATACAGTGCCCAATGGCAATTGATCAAATAGTCTTTTTTTCTAGTGGGATCTGATTTAAATTCATTTAAGGGTAAAAATCCAATTCGTTCATTTATTTGTGTTAAAATATCCGAAAATTCAAAAACAGGATTTAAACTGACAAACAGATGTCCATCCCAATTCAAGATGGGAAACGAGTGAAGATGGTCACAGGGTCTGGGAAAATTTTCAGCCTCTTTGAATTCAGGCATTGACTTAAATGTTCCATCCAAACCAAACCTTCGTCCGTGATAACCACAGATAAGTTTTTTGGCTTTACCGGGATGATTGATAATTAAATTACCCCGATGGGTACATACGTTGCTTAAACACAATATGTTTTGATTGGATTCACGAATTAAAAGTAAGGGTTCTTTGAGATAGTACTCGAGTAGAACAAAAGGATAGACGCTTTCGGTAAGCGGAACCAGTGAGTTACTATCTCCAATCCAATGCCAACTTCGTTCAAAAAGTTGTGTTTTGATTTGCTCAAAGACGGATTGGCTTTGATAGAAATCAGCAGGGAGAGTTTCTGCTTTTCGAATATCAGGGTCGACATAAAATTTTTTCAAGATTGATATTTTTTAAAGTAAGTCTGGTAAATGTAAAAAGGAATTCCAAGCAAAATCAAAATAAACCCCCAAAAGATTACTTCTTTTCCCATACCAAAACAGACCCAAATGCAAAAGCAAATGGCCAATAACGCAAGGATTGTTTTTTTAGATTTTGAGGGAATTTGTTTTCTTCTAACGAGTACGATAAGGCTCATCGCCGAGAGCAAATAAGGAGTAATGACAGATAGTGTGGAAAGATTCATGATAAAGGTAAAGGTGTTTACGAGCGTTTCAGAAAACCGAAAACTCATCACGACGGTTGCCAAAATACTGGATAAAACAATTCCAATAAAGGGAGCATTGTTTTTATTTTTTCGTTTAAAAAATTGAGGGAATAGTTGATCCTGAGCGGCTGCCAGAGGGATTTGACCCTGAATCAAAATCCAACCGTTTAGTGCTCCAAGTGTGGCAATGATTGCTCCTGCCGCTACGATGTATCGAGCTTGAGATCCCCAAAATAGAGAAGCAGCATCCGCAAAAGGAGCATGAGACTGAGACAGTAGTTCTGGAGGGACGATACCCATCACAGCAATTGAACTCAAAATATAGGTCACAATCGTAATTAAAGTCCCTGTTATAGTTGCTTTTTTAATGGTGTTTTCAGCATTTTCTATTTGTTTGCTATTGATAGCCGCACTCTCCATTCCCAGATAAGCAAATAAGGTTGCAGTAGTGGTAATGGTTATGGCTTTAAATGAACTTTCCTCACTGAGATTGAAAACGATAAAATGATCCAATTGGATATAAAAAATCCCAATAAAGCCCATCGCTAAAATAGGTGCCAGTTTGAGCAGAGTAGTTAGAACCTGGACAAAGGCAATGGTTTTTAAGGGTTTGGAATTAATCCAGGTAAAAAACCAGATAACAAACAGACCACTACCAATAGAGGCAGTTACATTATTTTTCAAAGAAGGAATAAATACTTCCAAATAACCGACAAAGGCAACCGCAATGGCTGCATTGGTACACCATATTGAAATCCAATATCCCCAGGCAACTAAATATCCCCAAAAATCACCCAGTCCCAATCTAGCATAAGCATAAGGACCCCCTAAACTGTTTGGAACTAGCCGACCTAGATGACCAAAAACCAGAGCTAAAAGGATTGCCCCTAGCGAAGAACAAATCCACCCAATTAAGCTAATCCCACCATATGCAGCCAAAGTAGACGGCAACAAAAATATACCCGAACCTATCATGTTTCCGGTTACGAATGCGGTGCTAGACCAAAAGCCAATTTTTTTTGAAATTGAAATTTTCTGAGTTTTAGTTACCATTTAAATGTACTAAAAAATAATGGTTCTGATGGGGATTCAGTTCTCATACAGCATTCATAAAAGGGCGAATGCTTTTTTTGTTTCTTATGTTGAGATTTTGAGCATCTAAAAGCACCAGATTTTGGGTTAAATAGTAAAAAACAATTGAGACGAAGGGCGCAGAATTATTTTCTCGCTAAAAAAATGATTTCTATAAGTGTATAATCAATTTTATTTTTAGTTTTAGTAGTATCAAAATAAATTTAAACATGAAATATCGAATACTTTTTGCAACCCTTTTTTCACACATACTAATCGCTCAAAACTCTATTGATGACCAAGTGGCTCAATTACTATCAAAAATGACTTTAGAAGAAAAAGTAGGTCAGATGAATCAATACAATGGGTTTTGGAATGTCACCGGTCCTATACCTCAAGGGGGAGACCAAAAAGCAAAATACGAAGACTTAGCCAATGGACGAGTTGGATCCATGTTAAATGTTAGAGGAGTAAAAGAAGTTAGAGCGGTTCAAGAAATCGCTGTGACCAAATCAAGATTGGGAATACCGCTTATTATAGGGTTTGATCTAATTCATGGATATGAAACAACGAATCCAATACCACTGGCTGAAGCAGCCAGTTGGGATTTAAAAGCTATTGAAATGGCTTCTGTTTACAGTGCCAAAGAGGCAGCAGCAGCCGGAATTAATTGGACTTTTGCACCCATGGTAGATGTGACACGAGATGCTCGTTGGGGTCGAGTGATGGAAGGTGCTGGAGAAGACCCTTACCTAGGGAGTCAAGTAGCTGCCGCTCGCGTGCGAGGGTTCCAAGGGGAGGATCTTGCTTCGCCTTTTACCATTGCTGCTTGTGCCAAGCATTTTGCAGGCTATGGTTTTGCGGAAGCAGGAAAAGAATATGCAACGGCTGAAATCAGTATGAATACCCTTCAAAATGTTGTTTTACCCCCCTTTAAAGCCGCAAAAGAAGCGGGTGTCAAGACGTTTATGAATTCGTTTAACGATCTCAACGGAATCCCAGCTACTTCGGATGTTTATTTACAAAGAGAGTTATTAAAAGGCAAATGGGACTTTGATGGATTTGTGGTTTCTGACTGGGGATCCATAAGAGAGTTGATCGATCACGGTCAAGCAAAAGATCGAAAGCATGCCGGAGAACTTGCCATTAAAGCAGGCTCGGACATGGATATGGAATCGATTATATATATCAATGAATTGCCTCAACTAATTGAAGAAGGAGCGATAGATATAAAACTGATTGACGATGCGGTAAGTAGAATACTCAAAGTAAAATTTGAGCTTGGACTTTTTGATGATCCCTATAGATATTGTGATCTACAGAGGGAAGAAGAGGTCATGGGTTCAAAAGAGATTATGGATGGAGCTTTGGATATTGCTAAAAAATCCATTGTACTCTTAAAGAACACCGATGCTATTTTACCTCTAAAAAAGCAAGGACAAAAAATTGCTTTAATTGGTCCTTTGGCAGCAGATAAAAACAGTCCTCTAGGTAACTGGCGAATCGCAGCAGAAAACAACAGTGCCGTTTCTGTTTTGGAAGGCATGCAAAATTATAAGGGCAATACCCTCAATCACCAAATGGGGGTTCGTTTGGTAAATAAAATCCCAGATGGTTTTCACGAAGAGGTTCAAATTAATGAGACGGATCGAACGGGAATGGATTTAGCGGTAGTAGCAGCAAAAGAAGCCGATGTAGTGGTAATGGTATTGGGCGAATACGGTTTTCAATCCGGTGAGGGGAGAAGTCGAGTACATTTGGATTTACCAGGCTTACAACAAGAGTTGTTAGAGAAAGTTACAGCGGTCAATTCCAATATAGTTTTGGTCGTGATGAATGGTCGTCCCTTGGATTTGAGTTGGGCAGCAGAACACGTAGCTGCAATAGTAGAAGGATGGCACTTGGGTACCCAAAGTGGTCATGCCCTTGCTCAAGTAATCTACGGAGACTACAACCCCAGTGGAAAATTACCGATGAGTTTTCCCCGAAGTGTGGGTCAGGAGCCTTTGTATTATAACCATAAAAGTAGTGGAAGACCTGGAGGAGGAAATGGTGATGAAAGTCCCGGGAGTGTTTTTTGGTCGCATTATCAAGATGAAAAAAATTCCCCCCTCTATCCGTTTGGTTTTGGTTTAAGCTACTCTAGTTTCAAATATGGATCAATAAACCTTTCAGAAACTGAATTATCATCTGGAAATTCTATAAAAGCCAAAATAGAAGTTACCAATGTCAGTGAAATTGATGGTGAGGAAGTTGTTCAGCTA
>JAYNHN010000013.1:1962-14478 GCA_038108035.1 Flavobacteriaceae bacterium | reverse complement strand
TATACTCAATTTACGTATTCGGATATTCGCTTATCAGCAGACCAAATGGATTCAGACGAAACGATTGAGGCGTCGGTAGTAATCACGAATCAGGGAAAAGTGAAAGGCAAGGAAGTTGTTCAAATGTATCTTCAAGATCCCTATGCAAGCTCGGTACGACCTATTAAAGAGTTAAAAGGTTTTGAGTTGATTGAATTGGAGCCGGGTGAATCTAAAGAGGTAGTTTTTACAATCTCAGAAAAGGACTTGCAATTTTTTAATGCCCAACAAAAATGGACTTCTGAAGCGGGAGATTTTAATCTCTTTATTGGAACGGATTCAGCAACTCCCCGAAGGGTATCGTTTGTACTAAATTAGAACAAACGGTAATTAAGACAATTAAAGAAAATTCATTTGTTCATGACGAAGGCTCAATTTAAACCCATTCCTTGTACTTCAGCATCCATTTCAGGCTCGGAAGTATCTTGGTTTGCACCCCTTTGTGATGGCGATGATGATTTTTTGGGTAATCGGAATCCGAAGTACAAAAGCAATTGGGATAATACATCCAAAATTGGTTTAAAAGCGGACGAATTGGGTTTTAGGAATATGCTCTGCCCTTCCTCATATCAGGTAGGTCAGGATACGCTCACATTTGCTTCGGCATTGGCACCTCAACTACAACAGATGAATCTTTTAACAGCTATTCGTTGTGGAGAGATTCATCCACCTATGTTGGCTCGTTCGTTAGCTACTTTGGATCATATTTTAAAAGGTCGATTAACGGTTAATATTATTTCCTCTGATCTTCCGGGTTTGAAAGAAGACTCAAAAATGCGCTACAATCGGTCAAGGGAAGTTATAGAAATTCTAAAGCAATGTTGGACTTTAGATGCAGTGGATTTCGAGGGAGATTTTTTTAAGCTTCAACTTCCTACTGAACCCGTTAAGCCCTACCAGCAAAACGGAGGACCTCTCTTGTATTTTGGTGGCTATTCTCCTCAGGGTGTAGCGTTGTGTGCTGAGCATTGTGATGTCTATTTGATGTGGCCGGAAACCCGAGAAAAAATTTATAGCTTAATGCAAAATATGGCTTTGGAGGCGACTTCTTTTGGACGGACGGTTGACTTTGGACTCCGTGTTCATGTTATTGTCCGTGAAACGGAGGCAGCAGCAAAAGCCCATGCCGCTCAGTTAATATCTAAATTAGATTTAGAAAAAGGAAAAGAAATTAGAGAACGTTCCCAAGATGCCACTTCTTTAGGCGTAGCCAGACAATCCCAAATGCGATCTCAAGCCGACGATGAATATTATATTGAAGATCATTTGTGGACGGGTATTGGACTGGCTCGTTCGGGTTGTGGAGCAGCATTGGTTGGAAATCCAGATCAAATTATTGCCAAAATTGAAGACTATATGTCTATGGGTATTCGCTCCTTTATTTTTTCAGGCTATCCGCATTTGGAGGAAGTTGAATATTTTGGACGTTTGGTTTTACCTCGTTTGAAGACCATTTCACTGCCTGAAGTTCACGGAAGAATTCCAAACCAAATTCCAAAGACACCCTTGGGTTTGGGTCTTAGAAAATAATTTATGATTGATTTTGTCATCGTTTTGTTTTACTTTGTTTTGATTTTCTGGACAGCGATCAAGGGAAGACGAAAAACCAACGAAATAGCTGAGGATTATTTTTTAAGTTCCCGAAAACTCCGAAGGCCTTCCATAGCACTTTCAACCATTGCCACTAATATTCAAGGGTATCAGTTTTTAGGAATGATGGGGTCTGCTTATTTATTTGGATTGGCTCAAGCCAACCTAGAAATCAATGCCGTTCAAGGACTTTTATTGGCGGTCTTTGTTTTTGTCCCTATATTTTTAAAGCATAGAATTACAACTATCACCGAATTTATAAAACTAAAACTGGGCAATAGAATCGGACTTTTTTATTCCCTTGCTAATTTGGGTTTGTTTTCAACTATAACTTTGGGGGCGGCTCTTTTTTGGGGAGCTTATGCTGCAGAGTTGGTCTTTAGTGAACAACTTCTATTTCTTCATCCGGAACGAATTTTTCGTATTGCGATTTTAATGATAGCTCTGGGTTGTTTTTCAGCGATATACACCTATTTAGGTGGACTCAATGCGGTGGTCAAAACCGATGTGATTCAATTTTTTGTTTTGGTCTTTGGAGGGGTTGTTGTTTTATTAACATCAATAAAGGAGTTTGGTGGGTGGTCTCAGTTGTATGAACAAACAGCGGATAAAATGCATCTTCATCTTCCCTCTGATCACGAGACCTTACCTTGGACGCATTTGTTCGGATTGTTTTTTTTAAATATCAATTATTGGTGTGCAAACCAGACGGTTGTACAGAGGGCTTTAGCCGCAAAAAATGTAAGAGAAGCTCAAACCGGTCTTTTGGTGGGAGGTGTTCTTAAATATGCGATGGCGATTTTGATTGTGATCCCGGGAATTGCACTTTTTGGCATCTTGGGAGATCAACTGGCTGAGCCTGATATGGCTTTCCCTTATTTGGTGAGTCAGTATATTCCTGTTGGATTGAAAGGTATTATTTTATGTGGACTGTTTGCTTCTTTGATGAGCACAGTAGATTCGACTTTCAACTCGATTGCGACCCTTTGGTCCGTGGATATCTATGGTAGTTATCTAAATAAGGATGCTACTGATTTTCAAAAAATTAAATCAGGAAGACAGGCCATTTTAGGTTCACTATTTACAGCTTTGATTATGGGTTGGGTTTTATTGTATCTCAAATTTGAAAAGCCCAGCGCAGCCTTTACCCATACATTGAACGAATTGCGTTACTATGTCAATTGTGGTATTGTTGTTTTGATTTGCTCTGCTACAGTGCTCTTAGTACCCAATAAGAAAAAGACTTTAATGGCGTTTCTGATCACGGTACCATTGAATGTTTTATTAGTCAATTTTTTCCCTGAAATGAATTATTTTGTCCGTGCCTTTTGGGTGATTTTTTCCGGTCTTGTTGTCTCTTTTTCAGGAGCGAAATCAAACTTTGTAAATCCTAGATCTCTTTTTCATGCCGATTCAAAAAGAGAAAAAATAGGAGGTATTTTATTGGCAATCAGTCTTGTAGCTCTACATGTTGTATTTCATTAATTATAAATAAAAAGCAATTCAAGTTTGATTTGACAACAATTATTGCATCTGAGTAAAACACCCTGAAAAGGAATGAATATTTTTTTCAATGACCGCCAATCTACAGATTACATCTTACTCTATATTCTAAAATTTGACCTATCTTGAGGGCAAAGGACTCAACAGATTAACAGTTAGCCAGAAATTTTTGAAAAACAATATAAAATGAAAAACAAAGTACAGATTTTAGCAAAACGTCCGGAGGGTTTGCCCACCAAAGACACTTGGACTCTGCAAGAAAGAGAGATTCCTGAATTAAAACCAGGAGAATTGCTGATCAAAAATCATTATGTTTCCTTAGATCCTGCTATGCGCGGTTGGGTCAATAGTAGCCGATCGTATATTGAACCGGTAGAGGTAGGTGCTGTCATGCGAGCCGGAACGGTGGGTGAGGTCATCCAGACTCATGGAGATACACTGTTTAAAAAGGGTGATTTTCTGAGCGGTTGGGGTGGAGTACAGCAATTCAGTATTACTCAAGGGAAAGGTTATTTTAAAGTTGATCCTAGTCATGCCCCTCTTACACATTTTATAGGAACTCTTGGAATGCCCGGTATGACAGCTTATTTTGGAATTTTAGAAGTAGGAAAACTAAAGGCAGGAGATGTGGTTTTGGTTTCTGGAGCTGCAGGTGCAGTGGGAAGTATTGTTGGACAGATTGCAAAAATCAAAGGAGCCCACGTTATTGGTATAGCTGGGGGCAAAAATAAATGTGATTATGTGGTAAATGAATTGGGATTTGACGGAGCCATTGATTACAAAAATGAGTCTGTTTTTAAAGGAATAAAAAAACATTGTCCTAAAGGGATTGATATTTATTTTGATAATGTAGGTGGAGAGATTTTAGATAATGCCCTGATTTTTTTAAGAAAAAATGCCCGTATTGTAGTTTGTGGTGCCATTTCCCAATACAATAATTCTCAGCTTCAAGGTCCCAAAAATTATTTATCCCTTTTGGTCAATCGAGCCAGTATGCATGGTATGGTCGTGTTTGATTATGCGGATCGTTATAGAGAAGCTTCCAAAAATTTGTCTCAGTGGCTGATGGAAGGAAAGCTGAAAAGTAAAGAAGACGTATACACGGGAATTGATAATTTTCACCAAACATTTTTACGTCTATTTAATGGTGATAAAATGGGTAAATTGGTTTTAAGCGTTCATGAGGACTGATTCAGTTCTTCCTATCAGAATTCAATTGATGTTTAGGATCTTGCCAATATTCGATGATTTTTTTCTCTTTTTAGAAGCGTTTAATTTAATCCCAAGATTGAGTGGAGAATCTCTTGTGCTTCGCTCTCATTAGATTCTGTATTCATATCTTGGTGGTTGAGTAATTGAATCACTTTGATATCCAATTCACTGAAATGACTAAATCCGTTGTAATAACTGTTCATTATGCTCTCTTTGTTTTGGGTGTGTTTTAGACCAATAATATGTCCCAACTCATGTCTGAGAGTCCATCGAATTGTTTCTAGGTCAACCATGTCTTGCTGGTCGATAAAAACCATTCCAAGGTCTATGTTTCCGCCTGTGAAAAACCAATTTGCATAGCCCCAATAACTAGACAAATTATAATCATGGTATTCCGGATAGCGTTTAACATATTCTTCTTCATTGGTTATAAAAATATGAGTATTTGATTCCTCGAAACTAGATACTCTTTGAATACTAAAATCGGTATCTGCCTCTAAGATATTAGCTATTTCCTCAATAAGGACATTTACTTCTTGATCAAATTGACTTCCAAAATCCCCCTCAACAAAAATATCCATTGATTTCCACCGTAGAGTCATTCTTGGCCCATTAATACCATCGCCGATAACGATGTCTAAAAAATGATTGATCATCTCTTCTTTGTAAGCTGATGTGTATTCAGAAAATGCGTTTTCTGAATACACCTCTTATACAGTTGCGTTGGTTGACTCTGAGGATACTTCAACAATTGAAGTGTCAGGCGACTCGGAATCTTCTGCCATTGCATTTGAAGACTCGGAAGTCGATTGATCCGTGGATGGGTCTGATTGATTGGACCCCGAAGATAAGGGGGGAGTACCTGAATAATTTGACTCTAAAAGTTCGTCAGAATATTCGGGATTAAATAGGGTAAGTTCGTCAACCTCCTCAGTAGGAGTACAGGAAACAAGAAAAAGAATCACTATCCAACTAGTGAATCTTTTCATTTATAAATCAATAATAGTAAATAATTTTAGCAAGATATAAATTTTTTAAACAATATCTAAAATCACTTTTAAGAAGAGTGCAAACCCCTTCCTTATTTTCTTGATTGCAGCTGTTTTTATTTAACAAAATAGCTTGAATTGATGTTTTACAAAATGATTTATATTTTCTGTAACCTCTGTATTAACTGACGAAAAAATATTATTTAAAATTAGTCTAAATAAGTATTGTTTTTTTCTAGAGGATGCTTTACCTTTGCTAATATTAATTTAGATTAATTATAAATAGAACTTAAAATGAAACACACAATAATATTATTCATTGCCTTTTTGATGCTCTTCAGTTGCACAAAAGAGGAAACATTAATTCAATACAGAACTCTAACAGAGACCATTGAAGTAGAGGTTCCAGGAGAAACGATTACGGTAGTTGAAACCGTAACGATAAATAATATACTTCCTCCCTATGCGTATTCATTTACTAGAGAAGGCGTTTCGACAGTTTATTACACAGGGCAATCAGCAAGACTTGAAATGGCACAAGAAATATCCAGTGCATTAAATAATGAAACATTTACGGCAGATGAAATCGATTCCATGTTCAATTTAGGTATCGGTTTTTCGAATACGGATTTAGATGCTTCAGGTAAAAAAATTGGAAATAAAACAGCCGCCTATGGTTCTGCAACGATAAAGCCAATTTTTGACAATTGGATTATTGAAGTAGTTTCTGATGTCTTTCCTGCTTGGAATTCGGATGCGACTGCAGGTGTTCCGGGGCAAATTACCGATGCAGGTGGAGGTAGAACAGCACGTGTCAACGGCAAAGGTTTGGAGATAAACCAAGCATTTACAAAGAGTTTAATCGGAGCCCATGCACTTGACCAAATTGTTAACGGTTATTTAGATAAGTCAGCAAAATTGGACGCTGTTGAGGCAGACAATGATGCCGATGTTTTCCATTATACAAGTCCGGGTTCATCCGAAGAAAATGTCACAAAAATGGAACACTATTGGGATGAGGGGTTTGGTTATTTATATGGACTGGACAACCAAACGTATCCTGAGTTGGGTAAAGGAGTTCTTTTAAATAAGTATTTAAGCAAAGTAGATGCTACGGACGAACCGGGAATTGCAAAAGTCATTTATGATGCTTTTTCTCTTGGTCGTGCGGCTATTGTGAACAAGGATTATGAACTTCGGGATGCACAGGCAGCTATCATAAAATCAAATTTATCCAAAGTTATTGGATATAAGGCAGCCTATTACATGAGAAGTGGAGCCGATTATTTAACAGCAGGGACCTATGCGGATGCTTTTCACGCTCTTTCAGAAGGGTATGGATTCATCCTGAGTTTGCAGTTTACCAAAAATGAAAATGGAGTTCCTTATATGACAAAAGACGAAGTAGATACTCTTTTGAATTCTTTGATGGAAGGAAATGGATTCTGGGATCGAACACCAGAAGAACTGACAGCAATTGCAGTTCAAATTGAATCAGCAACCGGCTTAATCTCAAACTAAAACGATAAGTACGTTACAAATGGCTTTCGGAAAGGCTTGCATGACTCGCTGACTATTTTGAAAGCCATTGGAACAACTAACCTAAAAAAGAAAATGAAAAAGAAATTGTTTTTTAATTCTATTCTACTCTTCTTGATTGTATCCTGTGTTACAGATGAAGAGTTGAATCCTATGGAAGCCGATTTAGGTTCCGTTCAAAAAACGAGTCTAGCCTCAAACTCATCCGAAACAACGGAGACCGTTTCTGAGACCAGCGATAGTGAAAACACTCAAAATTTTGATCGGCAAGCGATGCTTACCTTTTGGTCAGATCAAATCATTATACCTGCTTACAATCGGCTATATGAAGATTTAGCACTTTTAAAAGCGGCGATTGTTGATTTTAATCAAGATCCTGATCAAGATAAAATGGAAGTCGTTCGAGCGAAATGGTTTGAGGCGTATACAACATGGCAACATGTTGAGATGTTTAACGTAGGCAAAGCAGAAGAAATTTACTTTTCATCCCATATGAATATTTATCCGGTAAATGTTGAGAGAGTATCAGCCAATATCAATTCAGGGGTCTATGATCTAGAAAACCCAAATAACTATGCTGCTCAGGGTTTCCCAACCTTGGATTATCTTTTGTATGGCATAGGATCTAACGAAGCTGAAATTATTGAACAATTTAGAAATTCAGAGGGCAAATATTCCGACTACCTCTTGGCAGTTATTGACCAGATGATCTTTAAAACAACACAGGTTGTAGAAGATTGGGTAAATTTCAGAGACGAATTTGTTCAGTCGGTTGAAAATACTGCCACTTCTAGTATCAATAAATTGACCAACGATTTTATTTTTTACTTTGAGAAGGGGCTTCGAGCCAATAAGTTTGGAATTCCGGCAGGTGTATTTTCTGTGAATGAGTTGCCCGATCGAGTAGAAGCCTATTACAGTCGATCTTTTTCTAAAGCCTTGGCTTTGGAATCTTTGCAAGCGGTCAAAAACTTTTTTGTGGGAAATGCTTTTGAAACTGAGTCCGAAACAGGGACTAGTTTCCAGGCCTATTTACAATTTTTGAATGCCGAACAACAAGGTGTCAAATTGGAAGATGAAATTCTTAATAATTTGGATCAGGCTATTGAAAAGGTCAATGAGTTGGATGCAGATTTTGTTTCTCAAATCAATACTGATAACTTTGCCATGTTGGTTACTTATGATCAAATTCAAGAAGTTGTTATCCTTTTTAAAGTGGACATGCTTCAGATTTTTAACATAAATGTAGATTATGCAGATGCGGATGGGGATTAGTTTGTTAGAAAGAAAAGTTAAATGCTTTTAAAAAAAATCCAAATTTATTTTGAAAGTTCCACTACGGATTCGTCAAAACTCGCAGTTTTTCGAATCTTTTTTGGTTTACTAATGTTTTTCAGTATGATCCGTTTTTGGAGTAAAGGATGGATTCAAACGCTTTACATAGAACCCAAAATTCATTTTAAATATTTTAATTTTGAGTGGATTCAAAGTCTGGGAAATTTCAACTATTTACTTTTTGCTATTTGTTCAATCTCTGCCTTATTGGTGGCTATTGGATTTAAATATAGAGTTTCCATTCTTGTGTTTTTTGTCTCTTTTACCTATATCGAGTTAATCGATAAAACGACCTATTTAAATCACTATTACTTTGTTAGTATTGTCTCTTTTTTAATGTGTTTTTTACCAGCTCATCACTTTTTTTCTGTGGATAGTTTTCGAAGTCAAACGATCCGAAAAGAAATTCCAAAGTGGTCGGTGGATAGTATAAAGTTACTTTTAAGCATTGTGTACATTTATGCAGGCTTGGCCAAAATCAATTCGGATTGGCTCCTGCATGCGCTGCCCTTAGCGATATGGTTGCCATCCAAATACGACCTTCCTTTAATTGGAAATTCATTTCTTCAATTTAAATGGGTTCATCATCTGATGAGTTGGGGAGGAATGCTTTACGATTTACTGATTCCCTTTTTGTTAATTATCAGGAAAACGAGAGGTATTGCGTTTTTATTTGTTGTCTTTTTTCATGTGTTGACCCGGATTCTTTTTCCTATTGGTATGTTTCCCTACATTATGATTTTTAGTGCACTGATTTTCTTTGATGCTTCCTTTCACAATAAAATTTTGAATTTCTTTAGTCAGGTTTTAAATGCGTTGATCGGTGTAGACCCATTAAAAACTTCTGTTTTGTCGGTGCCTATTAAAAAAGGTCCTTTGCAGATGGTTTCGAAATACGTACTCATTCTTTTCTTTGTTGTTCAGTTACTCTTCCCTTTTCGTTATCTTCTGTATCCAGGAGAGTTGTTTTGGAATGAACAAGGATACCGTTTTTCTTGGCGGGTTATGTTGATGGAGAAAAAAGGGTACACCAATTTTAAAATAATGGATAGTGTCACTAAGAAGTCATTCTACGTTGATAATTCTGATTTTCTCACCCCTTTTCAGGAAAAACAAATGAGCTTTCAGCCTGATTTTATTTTGGAATACGCCCACTATTTAGGGGATCATTTTAAAAATCAGGGACATCAAAACACTCAGGTATTCGCCGAGAGTTATGTGGGTCTCAACGGAAGACCCAGCAGGCAATTTATCGATCCGGATGTAGATTTGTATAAGGAAAAAGAATCGTTCAAACACAAAACATGGATAGTACCTCTTGAAGATGAAATTAAAGGTTTTTAGTTTATTGCTCATTGTTGTACCGATTCTATCTTTTGGTCAAAATGTACTAAAGGGACGTATGATCGTATCCGATTCATTATACGAAAAGGAAAGCGTAGAAGTTTATGAAAAAGGGGGTGGTTATTTGCAATCATTTGAATTGGGGAGCTCTTTTGAATTGGCATTTGAAGTTCAAGAGGTTACTTTATTTTTTGTTGCAACCAGTTATCCAATTGTTGAAAAGACATTTTTTTTAGATGGCGTCACAGAGGATTTTGTGGAGTTTCCCAGCCGGATTCAGAATCTGTCTGAGATCGTAATTCAGGCGCAGAAGCGAGAGCAATTTGAATTGACAAGACTTGAGGATTATATTGGTACATCCATCTATGCGGGAAAGAAAAATGAGGTTATTAATATCGATCAATCCATGGCCAACCTTGCGGTCAATAATTCCAGACAGGTTTACAGTCAGGTGGCAGGTCTAAATATTTATGAAAATGACGATGCCGGTTTACAACTTCATATAGGCGGTAGAGGATTAGATCCGAATCGAACGTCCAATTTCAATACTCGCCAAAACGGATACGATATCAGTGCCGATGTATTGGGGTATCCCGAGAGTTACTACGCTCCTCCAGCGGAGGCACTTCGTGAAATCCAGATTTTAAGAGGTGCTGCTTCCCTGCAATACGGTACTCAATTTGGAGGGTTGGTAAATTTTATTTTTAAAGAAGCCAATCCGGAAAAACCCTTTGACTTGACCATTCGCAATACCTTAGGATCAAATCAGCTATTCACCAATTTTACTTCGGCCAACGGAACTATAGGGAAGTTGAGTTATATGACGTTTTTCAATCTCAAGCAAGGGAATGGTTTTAGGGCAAACTCAAAGTCGAATTCTTCTAATTATTTTTTAAAACTAGGGTATGAGATTGATAAAAATTCTTCAGTTTCTGCTGAGGTTACGTATTTAAAATACCTTGCTCAACAAGCGGGTGGATTGACCGACGCTCAATTTTTTGATGACCCTTTTCAAAGCAATCGGTCTAGGAATTGGTTTGAATTGGATTGGTTGTTGTATCGGTTAGAGTTTAAACATTCCTTTTCAGAAAAGTCCACATTGAGTTTTAATTTTTTTGGGTTGGATGCGGTCCGAAATGCATTGGGGTTTAGGAGCAATCGGGTCAATCAAAATGATCCGATGGAGGAACGGGATTTGATCAAGGGGGATTTTAAAAATTTTGGAACGGAAGCACGCTGGATAAATAAGTATTCTCTTAGGGATGCCGAATCGGTCTGGCTCTTGGGAATTAAATATTACAAATCCAATAACACTTCTTCTCAAGGACCAGGATCTTCGGGGAGAGATGCTGATTTTAGTTTTAAAAACGACTTATATCCGTATTATAATTTTCAGTCATCGTATGAATATCCAAATGAAAACATCGCCTTTTTTACTGAAAATATTTTCTATCCCAGTGATCGTTTTTCAATTACTCCAGGTGCTCGGTTTGAATACATAAAAACCCAAAGTGATGGATTTTACAAGCGGATCAATAGGGATGCTGCGGGTAATGTAATTTTTGATCAAAGCGTGTTTGAGAATGACTTACGATCAAGAGCTTTTGTGCTTTTGGGTTTGGGAGCCAGCTATAAAGTTTCGGAATCATTGGAAGCCTACTTAAATATTTCCCAAAATTATCGTTCCGTTACTTTTTCAGACATCAGTATTTTTAATCCTTCCTACACGATTAATCCCAATATAACCGATGAAAAGGGTTTTACTGCAGACGTTGGATTTAGAGGTGTTTTTAAAAACTATTGTTCTTACGATTTCAGTTTTTTTAATCTGGGTTACAACAACCGGATTGGATTTGTACAAAGAGTCCTTGCCGATGGAAATGTAAAAAGTGAAAGAGGAAATGTAGGCGATGCTCAAATTTACGGTGCTGAGGCTCTTTTGGATTTTAATCTCAAGTCTTTGATTGCTCAAAACAAGCCGGGTTTTATTTTGAACTATTTTTTGAATGCATCATTTATTGATTCGCAGTATACTCGGTCCATTGAAGCAGGGGTTGAAGGGAAAAAAGTTGAATTTGTTCCCAATCAAAATTTTAAAACTGGTTTGAAAATAGGCTATAAAAACATGTTGATGAATCTACAATACAGTTATTTGTCTCGTCAGTTTACCGATTCATCCAATGCGGTGAATGGAAATATCAGTGGACTTATTGGTGTCATTCCTACATATGAAATCTTGGATTTTTCGTCTTCTTTTTTATTCAATCATTTCAAAATAGAAGCTGGAATTAACAACCTGTTGAATGCCCGTTATTTTACCAGAAGGGCCACCGGGTATCCAGGCCCCGGGATTATTCCTGCTGCACCCAGAACTTTTTATCTAACCTTGCAGTACAAATTATGACACCCAAATAGTAATCCAGCTCTTTTTCTTGTAACAAAACTAATTTGATTGGCACTTCAAATCCAAGATAAAGAGAAAAGTTGACTAGGATGTCTTTTATTCCTTCACGACTAATGGTTTCAAATTGATTGAGGTAAAAGTTTGATTTTCAATTTAACAATAGTAATTTTAAACTGTGAATTATATTTATAGTGCGTTGTCAAAAGTAGGATGTTAAGTAGAGGAACAGCCCGAATATTATGAGACAAATTTTTAGATGGATTGGACTGATTTCTTTGGTGGGATGTACCAGTGAAGAACCCCTGAGTTCGAATTCGGAAAATAGAATTTCGCAAAATTTGAATGATTTGTATCCTGAACTGCAGATTTTGGAATCTTATATTGAAGATGACAATCATTCATCCGATTACATTTTCAGTCAAGAGAAAGTCCATCGATTTGATCTATATATTACGGATGAAAATCTTAAGATTTTAGATAACGATCCAGCTGCAGAAAAGTATGTGTCGGCTTCTTTGGTTTTTGAAAATCAACATATTGAAAATGTTGGAATACGCTATA
>JAYNHN010000013.1:0-1952 GCA_038108035.1 Flavobacteriaceae bacterium | reverse complement strand
TAAGGGTTCTATTGGAGCCTGGGTGGGTTGTCTCTCGGGGTCGGATTGGACAAATCCCAGCGGATTTAAAACCTGTCCCAAGCTTTCAATGAAAATTAAATTGAATCGTCAAAGCGATCGAACGTTCTATAAATTAAAAAAGCTCCAATTTCATTCACAAAATTTAGATCCTACCAAAATGCACGAGCGATTAGGGTATTATATGTTTCGAGACTTTAATGTAGTCGCTCCCCGATCCAATCATGTAGTTCTGTATATCAATGGAGAATTCAATGGTCTGTTTGCCAATACCGAAAATATAGACGGAGCTTTTACAGATCATCATTTTGAAAATGGAGAAGGAAATTTATATAAAGAAGTATGGCCGATCAATAGTTTTGGTCGAGCTCAAGACGAATCCTATTTCAAAGACGGTCTTAAGACTAATGAAGAAATTGCGGATGTATCAAAGATGATGGCTTTTGGAGAAGAGATAGAAGAACAAGAAAATGCAGCCCATTCGTGGATGGATAAAATACTTTTTTTAAAGCATTTGGTTGTAGATCGAAGAATACGCCATGATGATGGTTTTCTCCACTGGTATCATGATGAAGGAACTTCCTATTCTAATCATAATTTCTATTGGTATGAACTCCCCAACTCCAATACGTTTCAATTGATCCCTTGGGATTTAGATAATGCTTTTGAAAATATTTGGTTTGATCGAAATCCGGTAACTCCAATAAAAGATAAATGGTACGAGATCAGCAATAACTGTGAAGGATTTAAATACGGAGCATTTGAAGTGCTTCAAAAATCGGCTGCATGTGATAAAATCATGAGTGCTTTTGTTTCGGATCGAGCTCTTTTTGAGCGCCTGGATTCTCTTTTTTTAAAAAATCATTTTAATCAAGAACGCATTGATCAATTACTTTTGGAATGGTCAGATCAAATTGAATTTGCGGTAGAACAAGCGCATACAAAATTTCCAGATCAAGAATCCGCATCAGCGGAATGGAAAAATGAAGTAGAAAAACTAAAAAATGAAATTTTTAATACAATCACTAATTAAATGAAATACTTAATACACTTATTTATTACTTTTTTGTTCATCTCTTGTGCGAAAGAGAATTCGGGAAATAACAATAAAGGGAAGGGAATTATTATCAATGAATTCTTGGCCAGTAACGATGCTTGTTGTTCTGATAGTTTTGGTGATTTTGACGACTGGGTTGAACTCTACAATGATTCAGAAGAGGCAGTTGATATTGGTGGAATGTTCTTTACCGATACACCTGGAGATGATAACCCTTACCTTATTCCAAAAAGTGACCCCTCCAGCACCACTATTCCTGCAAAAGGGTTTTTATTATTGTGGTGTGATGATGATCAAGAACAGGGTGTTTTACATTTAAGTAAAAAACTTAAAGGTAGTGGAGAGTCCATCATCTTATATCAAGCTGATGGGAGTACAGTGGTTGACTCGATCCGATACGACCAACAAACTACGGATCGCTCTATGGGAAGAAATATTGATAATTTAGACGAGTGGATTTTTTATGACAATCCCACTCCAGGTTCAGAAAATAGAGTCAATCAGTGATTTTTAGAGGTTTGATCCTAGTTGTAGATGAAAATTGCTAGCCTACTTTTAAAATAGGGATGTGAGAAAAAAAATGTGAGATTTGTCATTCAGATTTTGATACGATGTATCGAGTTAGTTACAACCAAAAAAAGAGTTGGTTTTTTGTGTGTAAAGACTGTTTACTTGAGGTGAAAAACAAGAACCCATTCTACCGCTACGGAGGGACATGGAAGCGTTAAAATTTTGTATTGGAATTCTAAAACAACTTAACTTCATTGGTAAAGAACTAATTTTGAAGCTTTTATAGAAGGAAAAAAAATGTAGACTATTCTTATTTAGACTAATTATAAATTATTATCTTTATACTACTAAATAGTAAGATATGTGC
>JAYNHN010000012.1:19934-25538 GCA_038108035.1 Flavobacteriaceae bacterium | reverse complement strand
ATGAAAGCCTATGCCTTCAACGAAAGTAATTACATAGCTACTATGCAGGGGGTAACTGCTATAAAGAATTATAATCGAGAACCTTTTTTTAAGAATCTAAACCAACAGATTTATGGAGCCTTTCAAAATGAGGTTTTTTCATTAGGGAAAATTTACATTCGCCTCAGTATTTTATCAGGTATTGTAGGCGTATTGTTTTTAATGGGAGTGATCAGTTATAGTTCTTACAGTGTTTTAAAAGACCAGTTGGCTTTGGGAGTTTTATTTGCTATTCTTGGAATTGTAGGGAGTCTATTACCCTCAATAACTAACCTCGCTCTTTTAGCCATTCCTATTAATGAAGCCAAAATTGCTTTTGAGCGAATGTTTGAATTTGCAGCCACAGAACCAGAATCCAAAGGAAAACGAAAGATAAAAAGAATAGAAACCCTTTCCATTGAAAACGGAACGTTTCGTTTCCCTGGTAGGAAACCTCTTTTTTCTAATATTTCTTTAGAGGTGAAAAGAGGAAAAATTTTGGGTATTGTTGGAGAAAGCGGATGTGGAAAAACTACATTGGGAGCGATCCTTCAAAAGCATTACACGCTGGAGTCAGGAATTGTTCAGATCAACAAATCTCTTTTGTTGAATGATGTAAAAACAAAGTCTTGGAGAAAACGAATTGGAGTAGTGGAACAAAATCCGTCTATTTTTAACGGAAATTTAATTGATAATATTAGTTTGGGGAGACCAACGACACCCCTTGAGATAAATTCATTTTTTAAAAAGTATGGCTTTGATCGTTATTTCTCAAAATTTCCAGGAGGTTATGCCACACCTTTAGGCGAAGAAGGAATTAACATCTCTGGAGGTCAAAGGCAATTGGTAGCTTTTGCAAGGGCTTTATTTGAAAAACCTCAGCTTTTGTTATTGGATGAGGCCACTTCAGCAATGGATAAAGAGACGGAAGCTTTTGTGTTGAATTTATTACATCGAATTAAGAAAAAAAAGATCATTGTTTTTATATCTCATAGAGAATACAGCCTAAAAGAAGTTGCGGATACGATATATCAATTCATTTAGTCTGATATTGGATTAAAAAAAACCAAAACAAGTTTCCAATCGTTTTTTAAGAATCAGATTTACCATTATAATTTTTAAAACTCGCAACGTATTTATTAATTGCTTTTTTCGTTTTAAATACTCTAATTAGGTCTTTACTTATCTTATGTGGAGTAACTATTTATGGTATAGGTTTTACGATATCAATTGCAGTTATTTGTTCTTTTACATTAATTGGGCTTAACTTAAAATTAAAAAAATTAGAGTATTATTCACTTTTCAATAATAGTTTCGATTAATCAGTATTTCAATTTTAAAAATTAAGCGAGTCAGCTAAAATCGCACATATTCTGTTGAATACGGTTCTCATCCTAAAATATAAATATTCGCTTGGAGTGTTTTCCAAATTAACGGTCATAAGAAATAAAAATACTGATTTTCAAAAAGACCTTTTACAAAGAGTACCATAAAGCAACCCTTCTATCAGGAAAGACATAAACGAAGTGATTGGCACTATTTTTTTATCAATACGAACGGATTCTTTTGTTTTATCAGAATTCAATTGGTAATCCTACCGATTTATATTTTCTTACTGATCAAAATACCGAAACCCAACCCGCCGGAAATAGATACCAAAAAATTTAGGGGATTGGTCGATAAGTAAAATAGACCAATTCCAAGTCCTAGAAATAAACAAATAGCCAAAGTTTTACCTTTCTTGTTCATTGCATTTAATAATTTATAGTACTGTAAAAATACAAAAAGTCTATTGATTGGGCTGTTTATAGAACCCCATCTCTTCCAGATAGTCCCAACTTACTGGGGGCATGAGCGATTCAACGGATATACCAGATTGTAGGAATTTTCTGATTCTTTCCGATGCAAAGTCCAATTTAGGAGCTTGGATCAACTTTATTTTGTCATGAGAAAGTAGCTTTTCGGATAGGGCAAGTTGATGATTTCTGGGATAAACATATAGCTCTACTTGCTCCAAAATTTGTTCGTATCCCTTCCATTGGTCAAATTGGGCTAAGTTGTCTTCTCCCATTAGAAGAACAAAATAAAGATCCGGCTTGTTCCTAAGGAGGTATGTTAAGGTATCAATGGTATAATTGGGTTGAGGCAATGAAAACTCAACATTGGACACCTTGAGTTTGGGTATATTTTCGATAGCGAGTTGCACCATCTTGAGACGATGATGATCTTCCAGCAGTTCATCATTTTGTTTAAAAGGGTTTTGGGGCGTAACAACAAACCAGACTTCGTCTAGATCCGTATGATCAACAAAATAATTTCCTAATATCAAATGCCCACGGTGGATGGGGTTGAAGGTACCAAAGTATAAACCGATTTTTTTCACTAGCCAAAGGTAATCTTCCCCTAGGGATTAATAAAATTTGAAACCATTTGTACAACTTCTTTTTTTGCTTCTTCCAAATTTTCGTTTATTAATATCGCATCAAATTTTGAAGCATAAGTGAGCTCTTCCTTTGCTTTTTCAAGGCGTTCCCGGATTTTTTTTTCTGAATCTGTACCCCTTTTACGAAGTCGATCTTCCAGTTCACTTATCGACGGAGGCTGAACAAAAATCGACAAGGTGTTTTCAGGATATTTTTCTTTGATATTCAATCCACCAACAACATCAATATCAAAAAGGATATGTTGGTCTTGTTGCCATAGGCGTTCGATCTCGGACACCAAGGTGCCGTAATAGGTATTGGGATAGACTTCTTCGTATTCAACAAATTCATTGGATTGGATTTTTTTGCAAAAATCATCCGGAGATAAAAAATAATAGTCAACCCCTTCTTGCTCTTTACCTCTGGGTTCTCTGGAGGTGGCAGAAATAGAAAACCCCAGTGCTAAATTCTGTTTTAAAAGATGATGAACAAGTGTTGTTTTCCCACTTCCTGATGGGGCAGAAAAAACAATAAGCTTTCCCTTCTGCAATTCAAAGTACGTTTAACAGTTGTTCTTTAATTTTTTCCAGTTCGTCTTTCATTTGAACAACAATTTTTTGGAGTCCTGAATGATTGGCTTTCGAACCAATGGTATTGATCTCTCGACCCATTTCTTGTGAGATAAAGCCCAGTTTTTTTCCATTTGGGAAGTCATTTTTCATCACTTCATGGAAGTATTCCAAGTGATTTTTCAAACGGACTTTTTCTTCGGTAATATCAAATTTTTCCAAATAAAAAATCAATTCCTGTTCAAATCGATTCGCATCGGTCTCTATCTTGAGTTCGTCCAGTGCAGTACGTAATTTGGTTTCAATTTTTTGGCTCCGCTCGGGATCGATTTCAATGGCTTTTTCCAGTAATTCGTTAATACAATTCAAACGTAAGTTAAATTCTTTTTCCAGTTCACTGCCTTCATCCGATCGGTAACCGATCAGATCTTGAGTCACTTGATCCAGTAGTTTAAAAACAAAACGTTTACCGGTTTCATCCAGTATTTCTCGCTCCGAGGAGAGCGTATCCGGCATTCGCATGGCCAGTGCCAGACGTTCGGATTCACTGCTGTCCGCCAAGGCCTCTAATTGTTGCATATAAGACTTAACCACGGCAGTATTGATTACAGAGGGGGTGGATTGACCGTTGAATTCGATAAATATACTCAGATCAATTTTCCCTCTGTGCAAGCGCTGCACCAAGTATTTTCTGATTTCAGAGTCCAACTCTCTTAAAAAAGAGGGAGTACGTAGGTTGACATCTGCATTTTTACTGTTTAAAGAGCGGATTTCAACATTTACATGTTTGTCCTCCCACTGGGTTTCTGCTTTTCCAAAACCCGTCATGGACATCATCATAATTTGATTTTAGAGTTTACGGATTTTTATATTTCTATACGAAACTTTATCTCCGTGATCTTGCAGTCCAATTTTTCCAGATTTAAATTTTCCAAAATATTTAAAATGACATGAATCATTAAATTTAGAACCGGCAACCATAGCGTCCCATTTTTCACCACTTAATGTAAAAGTTACAATTTCAGTTCCATTGAGTTCAACGCTACCTTCGTTTTTAGTATGATCTATTGTCAAAAGAATGTGATTCCATTCTCCGGCTGGATTGCATACATCTTTTGAGGGTTGGACTAAATCGTAAAGTGCTCCTGCCTGGTGATATTTTGGATTGGCCTTAGCGTCTGGATGCCGTTCGTTATCCAATACTTGTATTTCCGGCCCCGTAGAATAAGGTTTGTTGTGGCTTTCACCTTCTTGAACTCCCCAAAAAATACCACTATTTCCACCTTCGGATACATTCCACTCAATGGAAAGTTGGAAACTTCGATACACTTTATCAGTTACAATATCGTGGACATAATCTCCCTTTGGACGTAGCGAGGGATCAAAAGTCAGAACCCCATTTTTGGCAGTCCAAATAGGGGTGACCCCTTTTCTGTTAAATCGGTGCCAGCCCTTTAAGGATTTACCGTCAAAAAGGGATTCCCATTCAGAATCTTTTACAATGAGATCTTTTTCTTTATTAGTAGGGTTAGTACTCCCCATTAACACGAATGCGAAGAGAGCGAATACTGCTTTTTTAATCATGACTGTTTTTATTATAAGTTTAAAATGTTTTTTAAATGTTGTTCATCTACTTCACCACCGGCAAAATCGTCAAAGGTTTTTTGGGTGGCTTCAATAATGTGGCTTTGAATAAAAGGAGCTCCTTCTCTTGCCCCTTGTTCGGGACTTTTAATACAACATTCCCATTCCATCACAGCCCATAAATCGCAACCGTATTCGGTTAATTTGGTAAAGATGGATTTAAAATCAATTTGACCGTCACCTGGAGAACGGTATCTTCCCGCCCGATCGATCCAGTCTCCGTAGCCTCCGAAAGCTCCTTTTTTACCATTAGGTTTGAATTCGGAATCTTTAACATGGAAGGATTTTATAAACTCGTGGTAATGATCGATGTATTCAATATAATCCAGTTGCTGCAATACAAAATGACTGGGATCATAGAGAATATTGACTCGCTTATGGTTGTTGGTAGCCTCCAAAAAACGTTCAAAAGTAACCCCGTCATGCAGATCTTCCCCCGGATGAATTTCATAACATACATCCACTCCGTTTTCATCAAACACATCCAGTATGGGTTTCCAGCGTTTTGCCAATTCGGCAAAGCCCAATTCAACCAAGCCATTGGGACGTTGGGGCCACGGATGCCAGGTGTGCCATAGCAATGCACCTGAAAAAGTAGCATGGGTTTTCAGCCCCAGTCTTTTACTAGCGATAGCTGCCTTTTTCATGGTTTCTACGGCCCACTCCGTTCGGGCTTTTGGATTGTTTTTTACCGCATCGGGAGCAAAGTTATCAAACATAAGGTCGTAAGCGGAATGAACGGCGACCAATTGTCCTTGGAGGTGGGTTGAAAGTTCGGTAATTTCCAAGCCGTAGGAGTTGATCTTTCCCTTGAGTTCATCACAGTAGGTTTGGCTTTCTGATGCTTGATCCAGATCGATTAAAAAATGCTCCCATGTGGGTATTTGAATACCCTTGTACCCAAGATCGGCTGCCCATTTACACATTCCATCTAAAGAATTGAAAGGTGC
>JAYNHN010000012.1:0-19924 GCA_038108035.1 Flavobacteriaceae bacterium | reverse complement strand
CTGGCACAAACCCTCTAAGCTGTTAAAAGGAGCTTTGCTATCCACAAATTGCGCTAAAAATATTCCGGGACCTTTTATTGTTTTCATTTTGTTTTCGTGTTTAGAGTCAAACCAATCTTCGCAATTGTTATTTGACATTCAGATTTGTTTATAATCAAAGAATAGTTAACTTTTCATAGAGAGCCAAATGTTTCCTTTTTTATTGGATTCTACTACTTTTTCGATAAAGAGCATTCCGCGAACACCATCTCGCATGGTTGGATACTCTCCATTAAATGCTTTTTCACCTCGAAGTGCTTTAGCCACTCCTTTATAGATATTACCCATAGCATCAAAAATCCCTTCCGGATGTCCGCCCGGGAGTTTGGAGCCATCTGCGGCTACATCCGATACATAAGCATTGCCTGGCTTGATGACGCGTCGGGGTTCATCGTCTTTTAAGTGGTATAAATAGTTTGGATTTTCTTGTTCCCATCTGAAAGCCCCTTTTTTTCCATAAACAGCAACAGAGAGGTTGTTTTCTTCACCCGTTGCAATTTGACTGGCTCGAATAACACCTTTCGCATTGTTTGCGAATCGAACCAAAACAGTACCGTCTAAATCTAAGGAATTGTCCTCATACAAATTGTTCAAATCGGAAAGAATCGAATGGACATCCATACCTGTAAGATATTCTGTCATTTGAAAAGCATGGGTTCCAATATCTCCAATACAAGAACTGATTCCTGCCTTGGCAGGATCCAAACGCCAAACGGTTTTTCGAACTTCGGGATCGTGAATTACCGGGTTGATCCATCCTTGATAATATTGAACATCAATTTTTTGAATTTCACCCAGTTCACCTTGAGCGATCATATGTTTCATATGACGAACCATAGGGTAGCCTGTATAGGTATAGGTTACTGCAAAGACGGCCTTATTTTGCTTTTGTAGTTCCTCCAGTTCAAGAGCTTCTTTGTATGAGGTGGTTAATGGTTTTTCACAGATGACATTAAATCCGTTTTCAAGTAATTTTTTTGCCATAGGGAAATGCAAAAAATTGGGTGTTAAAACTGAAACTACTTCAATGCGCTCCTCTTTTGGTTTTTTGATTTCTTCTTCAATAAAGGCATCGAAGTCCTTGTAAATGCGATCGGTACCGATACCGATTTGTTCGGCAAATTTAGTATTTTCTTCAAAGTTTGGATTGAATACTCCTCCTACTATTTGGTAACGGTCGTACATACTGGAAGCTACACGGTGCAGAATTCCGATTAATGAATCACCGCCGCCGCCTAATACACCGAGTCTGATTTTGTTCATGCTGATTTAATTTTAATGGTTTCGTTCTTAAAAAATACTAAAAATAAGATTAATACTACAAAAGAAAAAATGGCCGGTTGGATCCATATTTCTTTCCATATATGCCCTTGATCGATAACGTATTGATCGGTAAGCCAACCTGCAAAACGAAATCCGATGAGCATACCTACTCCATAGGTTGCTAATGTAATTAGACCTTGAGCGGAACTTTTAAATTGTTCACCGGCTTTAAAGTCCGTGTAAATTTGTCCGGATACAAAGAAGAAATCATAGCATATTCCATGCAGTATGATCCCAAAAAGAAGCATCCAAGTTTGTTCGCCTACATTACCAAAGGCGAATAATAAGTAACGAATTCCCCAAGCTAGAATCCCAACAATTAGAGCATTTTTTACTCCGTATCTTTTGAGAAAAATGGGAAGCAGCAAAAGAAATAATACCTCAGACACTTGTCCCATCACCATTTTGGAGGCTGCTGCTTCCATTCCGATTTCGTTTAGGAATTGGTTGGCGTGCTGGTAATAAAATGCCAAGGGAATACAAATGAGAATCGAAGCAATAAAGAAAAACAGAAAGCCTTTGTCTTTAAGTAGTGCGAGAGCATCCAATCCTAAAATCTCTCGCATAGTGATTTTGTTTTCCCGATTCGCTTTCGGTGGGGTATTGGGTAAGGTAAAACTGTAAATCCCTAAAAGAGCAGAAGCTCCTGAGGCCATATAAAAGGTGTATTTTAATAAGGAACTACTTTCCCAAGCAAAATAGCCTATAGTCAAACCAGCTGCTATCCAGCCGATGCTACCCAATACTCGTATGGGGGCAAATTCTTTTGAGGGATTATCCATTTGATGAAAAGCGACTGAATTTGCCAATGCCAGTGTGGGCATATACAGAAGCATGTAAATGAATATATAGGGATAGAATCCGCCAAAATTTACGGATTGACTCGCTACAAATAATAAGACCGCTCCAATAAGATGCAGAATGCCCAGAATTTTTTGTGCAGCAAAGTATCGATCTGCAATAAGACCAATAATAAAGGGAGCAATAATAGCTCCAATGGACTGGGTCTCATAGGCCATAGCCAGTTGACCCCCTGAGGCACTAAATTCTTGAGAGAGAAAAGTACCCATGGTTACAAACCACCCACCCCAAATAAAAAACTCAAGAAAAAACAGGAAGGAAAGTTGCGATTTTACCTTTAGATTCATAATTAAAGTTTAGATCCAATCGCTTCCAATAATTTTTTAGTTGCGATGATCCCTTCTTTTTCGGAAAGGCGATTGCCTTCATATTCAACTCCAACAAAACCCGTATAACCAGCTTCCTTAACTACAGTCATCAAGCGAGTAAAATCCAAAGTGGTTTCTTCACCTTTTTCATCAAAATCATAGGATTTAGCACTCACCCCAAAGGCTTTTGGCATCATTTCGCTAACCCCTTTGTAAGGGTCATAGAGATTGGTACAACTTCCGTCAAAAACAGATCCGTATCCTTCTTCTTGAATGCAGAAATTCCCAAAATCCGGTAGTGTTCCACAATTTGATTTTTCAGCACCATTGATGGCTTGCATCAAGATAGGAACATTGGAAGTCAATCTACCATGATTTTCAACAATTACATTTATGTTTAAAGGAGCCGCAAAGTCAGAAAGAGCAGCCAAACTTTTAGAGGAATTTGCAATCCATTTTTCAGGATCAGATTCTCCATAGAGATTCAAACGAACCGCACGACAGCCCATCTGATGAGCGGCATCGATCCACAACTTATGATTTTCAATGGCATTCAATCGTTCCGTCTCATTAGAACTGGATAAATCGCCTTCTCCATCAATCATGATCAGTACGTTTTGAATTTTGTGCTCTTTTGCCAGTGTATTGCTTTTTTCTATAAATGTTTTGAGAGCTTCTATTTTATTTTCGCTCTTCATTACATCAGGATACAATTGATTTACATATTCGATTCCTTCAAAGCCTAGTTCAGCGGCCATTTTAGCAAATTCATAAGGTGAGGTGCCTCCCTCACGAAAGGTTCTGTGAAAAGACCATTGCGCCAAAGAGGTTTTAAAAAAAAGAGGTTGGGGTTCAGGGCTGGGTTTTGGTTTTGGAGCATCATTGCAGGCATTAACCCCAAAGAAAATAATGATAAGTAAAAGTGATATACTCCATTGAAAACTAAATTTATTTTGTCCCATAAGTCTATAATTTTAGATAAAATGTAATAATGAAGCCTAAAATTAGACAAATTATTAATGATGGCATCATAAAATCAATATATTTGATACTCAAATGAAACAAATTGTAATTAAAAAATAAAATAGACATTAATGGAAACTAATTTTGACGCAATTGTTGTTGGAACTGGAATCAGTGGAGGCTGGGCAGCGAAGGAGCTATGTGAAAAAGGACTTAAGACGCTGGTACTTGAAAGAGGACCAATGGTGAAACATGTAGAGGATTACACAACTGCTAATAACGATCCCTGGGATTATAAAACCGGAGATGTCATTACCCAGGACACCAAGCGGACTCAAGGGAAGCAAAGTAGAACGGGTTATACTACAACAGAATCTAGCAAACATTTTTTTGTTAATGATTTGGAACACCCCTACAATGAAACAAATCGGTTTGATTGGATGCGTGGATACCATGTAGGAGGTCGGTCTTTAACTTGGGGGAGACAGAGTTATCGACTCACCGATTTTGATTTTAAAGCCAATTTAAAAGACGGAATTGCTGTTGACTGGCCTATTCGTTATAAAGACATGGCACCTTGGTATAGATATGTTGAAGAATATATTGGTGTAAGTGGGGAAAATGTGGGATTACCTCAATTTCCAGATGGGAATTATTTAAAACCCATGGAGTTAAATTGTGTTGAAGATGTTTTGAAAAACTCAATGAAAGACCAATACGACGATCGTCTTCTAACTATTGGGCGAACAGCTCATATTACTGAGGGGACGAAACCCGGTTTGGGAAGAAGTAACTGTCAGTATAGAAATCGATGTCGAAGAGGGTGTCCGTTCGGAGCATATTTTAGTAGTAATTCATCAACTTTACCAGCAGCTGAGGCTACTGGAAACATGACCCTGAGACCCAATTCTATTGTCAGCGAGGTCATGTACGATGCAGATAAAAAGAAAGCAACAGGTGTTCGAGTGATCGATACCGAAACAAAAGAAGTTTACGAATTCAAGTCAAAAGTAATTTTCCTCTGTGCATCCGCTATTCCTTCTACCTCTATATTAATGCAGTCTAAATCGGATCGATTCCCCAATGGCTTGGGGAATGATTCAGGAGAATTGGGACATAATATTATGGATCATCACTTGGGTGTAGGAGCAGAAGCTACTTATGAAGGATTCGAAGATAAATACTACACCGGTAGACGTCCCAATGGGATTTATATTCCACGATTTAGAAACATAGGTGGAGACACAGATCAAAAGGATTTCCTTCGAGGCTATGGGTATCAAGGTGGTGGAGGTAGATCAAGTTGGTCCGACTCGATAGCCGAAATGGCCTATGGGGCTTCATTTAAAGAAGCGATTACCGAACCGGGAGTTTGGAGAATTGGCTTAGGTGGTTTTGGAGAAATTTTACCTTATCACGACAACAAAATGACATTGGACTATGGTCAATTGGACCAATGGGGACTGCCCACAGTGACATTCGATGCCGTGATGAGAGAAAACGAACTCAATATGCGTAAAGACATGCAACAACAAGCGGAAGAGATGCTTGAAAATGCAGGTTTTAAGAATGTAAGTGGGTATGATGGAGATTATGCCATCGGACTGGGGATCCATGAAATGGGTACCGCTAGAATGGGAAGAGATCCAAAAACTTCCGTTCTCAATGCGCACAACCAAATTCACGAAGTACCCAATGTATTTGTAACGGACGGTTCTGCCATGACCTCTGCAAGTAATGTAAACCCTTCGTTGACCTATATGGCTTTGACGGCAAGAGCAGCAAACTATGCGGTGGAAGAACTTAAAAAAATGAATCTTTAATTGTAATAAAATGGATAGAAGAAAAGCATTAAAAAATATCGGGACCGGTTTAGGGGCCATAGTAGTAACACCAACAGTTGTCAGTATGTTTCAGAGTTGCCAGTCAGCTCCGACCTATACAACTGTATTTTTCCCATCAGAAGATTTTGAAACGATCTCTAATTTAATGGAGTTGATCATACCCAAGACAGATATTCCCGGAGCGATTGAATTGAAATTGCCCGAATTTACAGATGCCTATGTAGATGCGGTATGGGATGACCAAGGCAAAGAACGATTGATTCAAGGATGGGATGCATTTAAACAAGCAGGAGCACAAAGCGTTGGTAAAGAAGATGCCAGCCAGTTGAGTATAGAACAGTGGGATGCCCTATTGGCAAAATACCTCAAGCCCGGAAATGAGGTTCCTGAAGAAGAAAAAGATGCCGCTGAGTTTGCAGGTAGTCTGCGAAGTTTGACGGTCAATGCTTTCAAAACCAATGAGTACATAGGAGAAAACATTCTGGCCTATGCACCTATTCCTGGAGAACAAAAAGGGTGTGTAGATCTAATGGAAACTACAGGAGGTAAAGCTTGGTCTTTATAAACTTCTCAAATATTCACTAATAGAACGTGCTTCCTCTTGAGTGAGGTTTTGATTGAGCATCATTACATTATTATATTCTTTCAGCAAGGCTTTAGCGATAGGGTCTTGCTTTAACATTTCCGTAGGGTTTAAAAGCATATTCATAACCCATTCAGGACTTCTTCGCTCATAGATTCCTTTCATAGCAGGACCGATCAGTTTTCGTTCGGCCATATGACAAGCAGTACATTTTTGTTTGAATGCAGCAGCTCCCTGCTCAACCATAGTTTGATCAATTGAACCGCTAAAGTCCATTTCTTTGATGGGTCCAATCCCTTTATTGTCTAAATCAACAGGTACTCCCGATGACGATCCATTGGTATTATTTTTTTCAGTTTTTTGAGTTCGATTGTATTCAAAACCTTTTTTCTTTTCTTCTTTTGACCCACAGCTAATAAAAACACTAGCAGTTAAAATGAGTAGAATTTTTTTCATCTAAATAAATTTCGTTAAAAATAGAAAAAGAATAGTTTTATAGAAAATTCGGAGGATGTTTTTAAAAGAATTTGAAATTCGATGGAATGATTTAGACGCAAATCGACATTTGGGAAATATTGCTTATTTAAGTTATGCGGGTGACACTCGTATGGCTTTTTTAAGAAAAGTTGGGCTGACCAATCAAAAATTACAAGAATTGGGTGTAGGTCCAATAGTTTTTGACGAGCATATGTATTATTTTAAAGAAGTGTTGCCCGATGAGACTTTGAGAGTATCATTGGAGGTTTCAGGCTTAAGCATCGATGGGACTTTTTTTGAGTTTATACATAATTTTTATAATAAAAAGGGAATTAATGTTGCTCGATGTGAAATGTTGGGTGGGTGGATGAGTTTAGTTACTCGCAAACTGACTCCTCTACCAGAGGATTTAATCAATAATTTTAAAACAGATTACAAAACTTTAAATTTTAAAACTTTACAAGTCGGCGACACTCGAAAAAGGAATCAAAAGCCAAAAAACTTGACTATTTAAAATCAAACACTTATGTACAAAACTTTTATCGTACTCAGTATGTTTTTTACGTTTTCAGTATCTAATGGACAGGACTCCATAGAAATTGAAAAGCAATACACACGAACCGCAATCCAATTACATAAAAATAAATCCATTCAAAAAGCATTTCAGATCATTGAATCATTGGAACCCAAAACCATGGAACGGCTGATTGAATTGACTGAAATTGAAGCCCCTCCTTTTAAAGAGGCAAAAAGAGCCGCCGCCTTTGAAGATTACCTAAACGAATTAGGAATGGACTCGGTTTGGACGGATGCTGTTGGAAATGTTCTCGGACTGTACAGGGGTACGGAGGGGACCCGAACTGTTGCTTTGGATGCACACTTGGATACGGTTTTCCCAGAAGGTACGGATGTTAAAGTTCGGATTCAAAACGACACACTCTACGCTCCGGGAATTGGAGACGACACTCGGGGATTGAGTATGCTACTGACTTTGCTCGAAACGCTCAAGAAAAGTAATATTAAACCACAAGACAATATCCTTTTTGTTGGGAGTGTAGGTGAGGAAGGCTTGGGCGATCTGCGAGGAGTCAAACACCTTTTTCGAGAAGGAGGACCCCAGATCGATAGTTGGATAGCCGTTGATGGGGGTTCTATCGGACGGGTCAACAATAAAGGTTTGGGGTCCTATCGCTATCGGGTCACTTTTAAAGGACCCGGAGGACATTCATGGGGTGCTTTTGGTTTGGCGAACCCTCATCATGCATTGGGCAGAGCGATCAATAATTTTGTTAAGGTAGCCGATTCTTATACTGCCAAAGGACCCAAAACCAGTTACAACGTAGGGGTGATTTCCGGAGGGACTTCGATCAATTCCATCCCTTTTGAATCCAATATGCAGATCGATATCCGATCCGTTGAGCCTGCACGTTTGGATGAAATGGAAACGCTTTTGAATGAAGCTGTACAGGAAGCATTGAATCATCAAAACAGTCTCAAACGTCAGGGTTCTAAACTTCAGGTTGAAATTGATAAAATTGGAAATCGACCCTCAGGCATGCTTTCGGATCAGCTACCTTTGGTTCAAAGAACGCTTGCAGCCACCCGTCTTTTTGGAGTAGAACCCTATTTAACCCGAGGTTCCACTAATTCCAATATTCCCATTTCACTTGGGATTCCTGCCGTTACCATAGGAAGAGGAGGCAAGGGAGGCAAAGCCCATTCGCTGGACGAGTGGTGGGTCAATGAGAATGGACACAAAGCCATTCAATTGGCACTCTTGATCCTTTTGTCTGAAGCTGGAATGAAGTAAATACAGGTTTTAAAATTCGACTTTATGGAGGATCAATCCTGAGGCGGGTGCAATGTAATCTATCACTTCTGTGCTTTCTTTTTTTAAGCTGTTGGAAATGTAGTCCAAATCAATTTCACCTTTCCCGAGTTGGATTAAAGCACCCATCATCAGTCGTATTTGATGCCGACCAAATCCTTTGCCAATGACTTTTAACAAAAAACTTTCTTTTGGGAAGAAATTGGCTGGGTAGAGGGTGTTTTCTTCTAGCTTACAGACGGTCAATTCACGTTCGTAAGTTCCTTTTTCAGTGGCTTTGTAGCAGTAGGTTTGGAAATGGTGTTTCCCTTCAAATAAACGAGCCCCCTTTTTCATAAGATTGATGTCAAGAGGATCGAGTAGCGTGGTCAAGATGGGAGCACAAAAGGGATGAAATTTATCTCCTTGAGCAAAAATGTAGTGGTATTCTTTTTGTTTGACATCTTGGATGATGTTAAATTTTGCATCGACTTCTTCAATGGAAAGCGCTCGGATGTCTTGGGGTAAGTTGTAATTAAAGTCTTTTAAAAATGCCTCGAGATTTGTCAACGGTTCTTCCTCAATAAAGAGTTCAAAAGCCGCTTCTTGTGCTGAGACCATGGCATCTGTTCTTCCGGCTCCCAAAGATTTAAAACCTAAATCCTTCAGCACAAAACGCAAGGTTTTGTCGATCATCAAATGCACTGTTTTGGAATCGGATTGTTTTTGCCATCCGTGATACCGATAACCTAAAAATTGGATTTTGATTACATAGTAATACCGTTTTCTTTTCATGAAAGATTATTTAATCTACAAAGTTATCTTAAATGTGTTTATTTAATAAAAGTTATTTATTTTATTCAAACACAAATAAGTAATATATTGCTAAATAAGTATTATATTCGTATTAAAAAGCAATATAATGCTTATGAAATACACTACTTATTTAAATAAAGAGATCCTAAAAGATTTGGGAAAAAGATTAAAACAACACCGTTTAAATCAAAATCTTACAGCCAAGGAGTTGTCGGTTCGCAGCGGTGTGAGTGAACGAACGTTGACAGGTTTTGAACGAGGCGAAAAAAACATTTCATTGGTAACCTTGATTGAATTGTTGCGGGGTTTACAACTTCTGGATCATTTGGAACAATTACTCCCTGAAATTCCTTTGGTAAGTCCTTTGGAGTTGATCGAAATAGAAAAGAAAAAAAGAAAAAGAGTTAGAAACTGATGGGTATAGAGGTTTTTATTTGGGGAATGCGTGTGGGTGTTTTGGTTCAACAGTCTGACGGAATTGCTTTTCAATACGACCCTGAGTTTAAAAAAACAGGGCTCAACCTTTCGCCCATCAACCTTCCCCTAGAGGGAAAAGAAATTTATAAAAATGAACCCATTTGGAAAGCAACCGAAGGAATCCCTGGATTAATTTACGATTCACTTCCCGATGCATTTGGGAACGATTTATTGGAAACCTATTTTACCGATAAAGGGCTTACAGAAAGTGATATCGATGTTTTTGCCAAACTTCAATACATTGGTAAAAGGGGAATGGGGGCATTGGAATTCAAACCCGCTTCAGAAATCAAACAAACTCAGGCAACTATTTCATTAGAGGAGATTGAAAAAATATCCTTGTTGAGCACCGAAGGGAAAAAAGCACTTAAAACCAATCTCAAAGACAAAAATGCTTTACTCCAAGTATTGCACATTGGAACCTCTGCAGGGGGTGCCCGCGCCAAAGCTTTGATAGCGATTCATAAACAAAACGCTACAATCAAGTCGGGTCAATTGCCTTTGGGTTCAGACTACTTTTATTGTATTATCAAAATTGACGGTGCCAATAAAAAGGAATTGGGAGAACCCAGCGGCTACGGACGTTTGGAATATACCTATTATCAAATGGCGGTGGATTGTGGAATATCCATGATGCAGAGTCATCTCTATGCCGATTTACACTTTTTGACCCAACGGTTTGATCGAGATGTTCAAGGAGAAAAAATTCATGTCCATTCCTTGTGCGGACTCTTGGGTTTGGATTACCACAATGTAGGGAGTTATTCTTATGAACAATATTTTATGGTAGCTCGAAAGTTAGGCTTGGGTCAAGATGCCCTGGAGGAAATGTTTCGAAGAATGGTGTTTAATGTACTGGCTCACAATTGTGACGACCATACCAAAAATTTTTCTTTTCAAATGGATCGGACGGGGATATGGTCTTTAAGTCCCGCTTTTGATTTGTGCTATTCCTATGACAGTGCCAATGACTGGGTAAACGGGCACAATATGAAAATAAATGACAAAAGAAAACAAATCACCTATTCTGATTTAATGGTAGTGGGAGAAAAATTCAATATCAAAAGACGCAAAAAGATTTTTAAAAAAGTTCAATCTGTCGTCAATTCCTTTCCAACCTATGCAGAAAAAAATAAAGTGAGTTTGCGACTGCACAAAGAGGTGGAGAAAAACAGGCCAAGATTGACTTAAATTTAAAGAGTCCGAAAACAAACTTTCATTTAATTTAAAATAGTTTAGAAAAAAACAGTTCCCTGCCAACTTTTGGCAGTGGTCGATTCTATCTTTGTATAAACTAGCTTGGAGAAACCACCTTAAGTTGAATAAATATAGTTTAACTTAAATCTTACCAATCATAAAAAAATTAGATTTTAAAAAAAGTGGTATTGAAGTATTATCTTCCACCGAAAAAAATAAGACCAACGGAGGTATTCCTTGGCTTTTTAATTGGAGGATATAAAGACCAGAAAATTATTCGTATAAACCAGAAATGGTTTAATTCTATCTGGGCAAAGGGATTGTTTAACAATCCCTTTTTAATTAACTTTTTTAATGTGGCTATAAGGGTAGCGAAATTTTTAGGGCTATTTATTATGATTATATTAACTGTAATGATTTTTGTATATTATACTTTAGTTATAGAATACAATTCAAAATGCCCATGTATACCAACAGTTAATGTTAATCAAGAGAATCTAGGGTTATGAAATGATTTCAACCATGAAAAAAACAATCCTTTTTAGATTTATTATTGTAAGCATATCTTTAATCATGCTAATGCCAAATTACTTGGTCAAGTCAAAACTTGGAAGACCCTTTAAAAAAATCTTTAACTAAAGTTTCTTCTCCAGCCTTTATCTTCCTCGAAACCAAATAAACTCCTAAAAAGACCAATAGGCAGGCGGCTATTTTTACTCCGTCGAGGACATCATTTCCAGTAAAAACTGCGTATACAATGGTGATCAGGGGTTGTAAATAGGTAAAAGCACCAATCGTAGTGGGAGGGAGTGATTTTAGTGCATATACATTGAGCATATAGGTCAAAAAAGTGGTTCCTACAATAACAAAAGCCATCCGCCAAATTGCTTCAAAGGGGAGGGTACTCCAAGATACTGCACTGGCCTCAGGATAGGTTACCGGAAAGGTCATAAACACACCCAGAAGGAACATCCATTTCATTAAAGTAACTGTACTGTATTTTTTGGTAAGGGGCTTGACCATAACCAAATAGGCCCCATAACTAACTGAGTTGATCAGCATCATGGTATTGCCCAAAGGGACATTGGGAGCATTTACAATTTGAGTAGTATTTCCATATAAAATAAGGAGTAAGGCACCCGAAAATCCCAATGTAATTCCTAAAAATTTAGCACCGTTTAGCTTTTCCTTTAAAAAGAATGCTGAAAGGATCAAAATAATAATAGGAGTAAGCGTAACAATCACACCGCTATTGATGGGTGTAGAGAGTTGTAGGCCTTTAAAAAACATAAGCATATTGATACACATTCCCAAAAAGGCAGCAAAAAAAATACGTAAATAATCCTTTCGGTCAATAGTTTCTTTAGGGGTAAAAAGACCTACCGTCCAAAACAAAATAGAGGCACCTACAACTCGCAACATGATAAAGCCAAATGCACCTATATAGTGAGGCATTACTACCTTGGCAATAGTATGATTCATACCATAAATGGTAGTAGCACCCAACGCGGCGAGAAGGGCCGAAACTCTATTGTTCATCCAAAAATTCTTTTACTGCGGTCACTACTTTTGGACTGTTGCCAATAAAAAGTTGATGATCAAACTGAAGTACCGGACGCTTTAAAAAAGTATAATGCTCCAAAAGCAACTTTTCATAATCTGCCTCTGATAACGCTTGTTCTTTGAGATTTCTTTGTTTGTAAAGCTGAGCTCGTTTACTAAAAAGGGCTTCATAACTACCCGACAATTGGTAAAGCGCATCAAGTTGTTCTTTGTTTAGCGGATGTTTTTTGATGTCAATTCTTTTGATGGAGTCATGGAGTGTGAGTTCTTTTAAAATACGTTTACAACTATCGCAACTACTTAGAAAATAAAAGGCACGCATAAACTAACATTTTTTACAAAGAAAAATCATTTTATTGAAAAATATAGGTTTTGTTTAAAATCAAATACCTTTACAGCGTAAATAAGAAACATTCTAGTGAAAGATCAATTGCATTTTAATAGTTCCACCATTCACGGTGGTCAAGAACCCGACAAAGCCTATGGAGCCGTGATGCCTCCAATCTATCAAACCTCTACCTATGCACAAACGACTCCGGGAGGACATCAAGGTTTTGAATACAGCAGAACCCACAATCCTACCCGACAAGCGTTAGAACGTTCGTTGGCATCGATTGAAGCCGGGCAACACGGTTTTGCTTTTGGATCGGGCTTGGCAGCGATGGATGCCGTTTTAAAACTTTTAAAACCCGGAGATGAAATCATTTCCACCAATGATCTCTATGGCGGTTCCTATCGTCTATTTACCAAGATTTTTGAAGATTTCGGACTCAAATTTCATTTTGTGGGAATGAGCGATCCTCAAAATATCGCTCAAGCAGTAAATGACAAAACCAAGTTGATCTGGGTTGAAACACCCACCAATCCTATGATGAATGTGATCGATATTCAGGCAGTAGCTGAATTAGCTAACTCAAAAGAAATTCTCTTGGCTGTTGACAATACCTTTGCCTCTCCCTACATTCAACAACCTTTGACTATGGGCGCAGATATTGTTATGCATTCTGCTACTAAATATTTGGCAGGACATTCCGATGTAGTTTTGGGATCACTGGTGGTCAATGATGCCCATCTGGCAGAACGAATCGGTTTTATTCAAAATGCCAGTGGAGCCGTTTGTGGTCCAATGGATAGTTTCTTAACCCTTAGAGGAATCAAAACCTTGCATGTACGGATGCAACGCCATTGTGAAAATGCAGCAGAAATTGCCCGTTTTTTAAAAAATCATTCCAAAATTGAAAAAGTGTATTGGCCCGGTTTTGAAACCCACCCCAATCACGAAGTAGCTCGATCTCAAATGAACGACTTTGGAGGGATGCTCTCCTTCGTCACTCGAGGTGCAAACTATGAGGCTGCTATACAAATTGTAGAGCGGTTAAAATTATTTACACTTGCCGAATCTTTAGGTGGAGTTGAAAGTCTAGCGGGGCATCCAGCCAGCATGACCCATGCATCCATACCCAAAGAAATCAGAGAACAAAGCGGGGTAGTGGATTCATTGATTCGATTGAGTGTAGGAATTGAAGATGTTCGAGATTTAATTGCGGATTTGGAGCAAGCTCTACTATAATTACAATTTGATGAAATTATCCCAAAATAAAAAAATTTATTTTGCTTCCGACCAGCATTTTGGAGCACCTACACTTAAAGCTAGCAGCATTCGGGAACGGCAATTTTTAAAATGGCTGGGCCACATTGAAAAAGATGCGGCAGTCTTGTTTTTATTGGGCGATCTTTTTGATTTTTGGTTTGAATATAAAACCGTGGTTCCCAAAGGATTTGTTCGAGTCATGGGAAAGTTAGCCTCTTTTGTTGATCAAGGCATTGGGGTGTATTATTTTGTAGGGAATCACGACTTATGGATGAAGGATTATTTTAAAACAGAATTGGGAATACCCGTTTACCATCAACCTAAGGATTTTACCATTGGGAACACCACATTTTTTATTGGGCATGGAGACGGTTTGGGACCGAATGACAAAGGCTACAAACGCATGAAAAAATTATTCACCAATCCATTGGCAAAACGATTTTTTCAGGCCCTTCACCCTGATTTGGGCATGCGTTTAGGTCACTATTTTTCGGTTAAAAATAAGTTGATCTCAGGGGATAAAGATGCTGTTTTTTTAGGAGAGGATAAAGAGTGGTTGGCACAGTATTCCAAGCGAAAATTAAAACAAAAACATCGGGATTTTTTCCTTTTTGGACACCGACACATTCCTATGGATATTGATTTGGGTTCCCATTCTCGCTATATCAATTTGGGCGATTGGATCACTCATTATACCTATGGTGTATTTGATGGAAAAAAGATGGAGTTAAAAAAATGGGAGTTGGAATTGTATGATTGAAGAAAAGTCACTTTCGGTTGAAAATACCGTTTTGGTAGGAGTCATTAATGCACGGCAAAATGTAGAACAATCAAAAGAATATTTAGACGAATTGGAGTTTTTAGCCTATACCGCAGGTGGAAAAGTTTTGAAACGTTTTACCCAAAAAATAGATCCTCCCAATCCTAAAATGTTTATTGGAACCGGAAAGATGCTAGAGGTTCAGGAATTTGTTAAAGAAAACGACGTTTCTTCCATAATATTTGATGATGAACTGACTCCAGCTCAACAGGGGAATATTGAAAAAACCTTAAAAATTAAAGTATTGGATCGAACCGGTCTTATTTTGGATATTTTTGCTCAACGCGCTCAAACCAGTTATGCTCGAACTCAGGTGGAATTAGCGCAGTATCAATATTTACTTCCTAGATTGAAAGGACTTTGGACGCATTTAGAACGTCAGAAAGGGGGAATTGGAATGCGAGGACCGGGAGAAACCGAAATCGAAACTGACCGCCGTATTGTTCGGGATAAAATCACACTTTTAAAAAAGAAATTGGTAACGATTGATAAACAGATGGCTACCCAACGCAGTAACCGAGGGGCATTGGTTCGAGTAGCATTGGTGGGTTATACCAATGTGGGAAAATCAACTTTGATGAATGTGATTTCAAAAAGTAAGGTCTTTGCTGAAAATAAATTGTTTGCCACCTTGGACACCACCGTTCGCAAAGTAGTTATCGGTAACCTGCCTTTTTTACTTTCGGATACCGTAGGATTTATACGAAAGCTTCCTACTCAACTGGTTGAGTCTTTTAAAAGTACTTTGGATGAGGTTCAAGAAGCGGATTTATTACTGCATGTTGTCGATATTTCCCATCCCAATTTTGAAGAACACATCGATTCAGTTAACCAAATTTTAAAAGAAATTCAAAGTCTAGATAAGCCCACTCTGTTGCTTTTTAATAAAATCGACACCTATCAACCCGAGCCTTGGGATGATACGGAGTTGATTGAACAACGGGGAAAGAAACACTATAGCCTGGAAGAGTGGAAACAAACTTGGATGCATCAAATGAATGGACAAGCTCTTTTTATTTCGGCTTTAAACAAAGAAAATTTAGAAGGATTTAGAAAACGAGTCTATCAAGAAGTCCGAAAAATTCACATCACTCGTTTTCCGTACAATCATTTTCTTTATCCGGAAGGTTTAGAGGAGTAAAAATTCAATTGAATAACTTGTAATAAATTAAAAAATATAAAAAATGAAAAAACTGTTACCCTTAACATTTATCGTGTTTTTTATTTCTTGTGAAAAAGAGGAATCACAGAATGAATTAAAAATCTCTATTGAAAATGCTTTAGGTGTTGCGGCCTCCCAATCTCCATTAGGAGGCGATGCTCTTTTTTTTAAAGATATAAGCTATGGAAATGGAACGCGAAATGTATTGGATGTTTTAATGTCTGACAAGGGTGAGTCTAATGGTGTAGTTCTATTTTTTCACGGAGGTGGATTCGTAAGTGGGAGTAAAGAAGATGCATACACCGAGCTACTCAAAGGAACAATGCAATCTCTTTTAGCAAATAATATTACGATTGTAAGTGCCAATTATACGTTTATTAATAGTCCAGGGAGCAAGGGAGTTATTTTAGCTTTGGAAGATGGTACCGCAGTGATAGATTTTATTCAAAGCCAATTAAATGTACTACAAATTCCAGCTAATAAAATGGTTTTATCAGGGGTTTCTGCTGGTGCAGGGATTGCGCAATGGAATGGTTTTCAAGCGTCAAGTAACACTCAAGTACAAGGTATTATAGCAGTAGCAGCTCAGAGCACCTATGATTTATACGATTGGGAAAATGTATTTCCAGGATTCTCATTAGATAGTTTGAGAGAAACAAGTCCCATATTACAAACTCTTTTCTCTCAGTTTTATGATGGCGAACCCACCCAAGAAGATTTAGATGCCGTGGATTACAGAGCATTTATGGATGCAACAGACCCTCCACTTTATGTTTTTAATCAGGCGGGGGATGAATTAATAAATGGCCAAGGTGATTTGGATTTTGATGTATTGTATCATAGTTTTAGGCACGGTGATTATTTACGAGCTAAAGCGATAGAGGTTGGATTGCCTTTTTCTGGGATTTATGCAGAGGGTCTTGATGCATTTGTTCTTAGAGTTTTTAAATAATCAAAATTTAATTAGGATATTTCTTCAAAAAGTCTGTAGGAATTTTCTTTCTTTTATTTTTTTGCCAAAATAAGATAAACCGGAAAATGATCGGAATAGCCGTAGAGTTGATTCCCGACAATTTTATTTCGGAAGGGATATCCAATGAATTTCCCTTCTTTATTTTTTAAAAAAGAAGGATTAAAAACAGCCGCTTTGACCAAATGAGGTGTATTGGGATGGAATACGTTTTTTGAAATTAAAATTTGATCGAATAAGTGCCATCGATCTCGAAATGCCAGACTGCCAATCCCGTGCTTAAACTTTTTTTTCATGGGATTAAAAAGAGGAATATAGAGGGGGTAGTAATTGCTTTTACGGGTTAAGATTTGGAGGCTTTTATTGTTCGGATTGTCATTAAAATCTCCCATACTAATGATTAGACTTTTGGGATCGTCAGCTTGAATGGAATCCACGACCTTTTGCTGCAATCTTGCCGCAGCCATTCTAGCAGCTTCACTCCGTTTTTGTCCACCCCTTCGAGAAGGCCAATGATTGACTAAAATGGCTACTTTCTGTTCGTTCCAGTACCCACTGACGACTAATTGATCTCTTGTTTTAGATCTGAGTTGGGTTTTGGGATGGGTTAAATAGAGTCTGTATTTTTTGGTCTCCATTACTGAAAAAATGGATTTTCGGTAAAGTAATCCCACGTCAATTCCTCGTGTGTCTGGAGAATCAAAGTGAGCAATTCCGTATTGAAAAGTCTGTAAAAGAGGATGGGCTACGAGTCGTTCTAAAAGTGCTCGATTTTCGACCTCAGAAACGCCCAAAAGTAAAGGAGGTTGTTGTGTTTCTTTTTTTCCAATTTGTACAATTACTTTCGCCAGTTGATCTATTTTTTGTTGAACCAACGCATCGGTCCAGTGGTTTTTCCCATCAGGGGTATAATCGTCATCAAAACTGTTGGGATCGTCTTGGGCATCAAACAAGTTTTCTAGATTGTAAAAAGCAATACTGTAAGCTTGATAGAATTGAGCCGGGGCATTAAAAAAGGAAAAAAAAGCAAGGATAAAGAAGGTGCATTTATACATAAGCGATTTGGATTTTTCACGAAAATTACTAATTTTATAAACAGTACCCTTTCATCTTTACCATGAAAAAATGGATATTCAGTTGCTGGTTTCTCTCTTTTTTGGGGTTGAGTCAATCTCAGAATGCTGAATTACGAGGTATTTTGACCAATTCATTTTCGGAGCCTTTATCCGGTTATGAACTCCGTTTATCCGGAACAAATTTAACAACTGTAAGTACAGAAGATGGCTCTTTTTCGTTGCAGCTCCCACCAAATTTTAAATCGGGAGATTTAGTAATACGCCTTTTTAACGAAACCCTCCAAACAGTCTCTTTGAAAAAGGGGGAGTCCAATGTATTGGATTTGGGAATCTGGGTGGTTCCTCAGCAAGAAAGCCCCTTACACCTCCTTTCAGTTGATGATTTAAATGAATTGTATCAGGAAGACACAGACTTAGATCGAGGACAAATCGGGAGTGTTCTCCAATCGCAGCGAGATATTTTTTTAAATACGGTAGCCTTCCAATTCAGTCCAACTTTTTTTCGATTGCGGGGTTTGGATAACAGTAATCAAGTAGTTCGAATCAATGGGGTAGCCATGCAATCCTTTTTAAGAGGGAGTCCTTCTTGGAGTCAATGGGGGGGATTGAATGATTTTACAAATCGGGGTCAACACTTGTATTTAGGTTCCAGTTCACAGATCCATGGAATGGGTGGCTTTCTTTCGACCACTCAAATCCAATTGCGTCCTTCAGCCTTTCGATCAGGCACTAAGATTTCTCAGGCTTTTTCCAACAGTTCGTATCGCTTTCGTACACAGCTTTCCTTTGTAAAAGCCCCTCAAGAGAAATCCTTCGGATATGGTTTTTTATTTTCCAGGCGGTGGGGGTCTCAGGGCTTTGTAGAAGGTACTTTTTACGATGCTTGGTCTGGAGCGGCAATGATTGAAAAACAATGGAACTCTCAGCACCAAACTTGGTTCACGGCATTCTACACCCCCACTCGAAGAGGTAAAAATGCACCGCTAACTCGGGAAGTATTTAATCTAAAGGGTCGATCCTACAACCCACATTGGGGCTTGCAAGAAGGGCTACCCAGAAATAGCCGAACCGTTCGTGTTCAAGCACCAATGATGGTTTTCAATCATCGTTGGCAGTTCAATGAAAATGACTTTTTACAACTGAATATTGGGTATCAATGGGGCCTTTTAGGAAGCAGCAGATTATTGTACAATGGACACGAGCTCAAGAATCAGTCACTAAGTGGCGGTGGGCAAAATCCGGATCCTGTTTATTACCAATATATGCCCAGTTATGCCTTGCGAAATTTAGAAAATCCGGATTATAGAAATGCATTTTTTTTGGAAGAAGAAATTAAACAGAACGGTCAAATTGATTGGGAATCACTATATCAGGCAAACCGGACGTCCTCGGGTTTTGGGATTTATGCTTTGTATGAAGACGTACAAAAATGGAATCGGGGGAGTATTAATTTGCAATTTACCCGACAATTGGTGCCACAATTATTTTTTCGTGCACAAGGAGAAGTTATTGAAGAACAATCTCAATTTTTTGCCATGCCAATCGATTTATTAGGAGCTGATTTTCTTTGGGATTACAATTCGTATGCCCCATTATTGGAACAAATAGATTCCAATTTAAATAATTCCAATTCCAAAGTGAATTTGGAAACTCCCTTTCAATATCATTATGGAATTCAATCTCAAGAAATCAATTTAGCGGCCTCCATCGATTATTCAAATTTAGGGCTGAACTCCTTTTTGGGAGGCATAGTGAGGTATCGATCCTATTTGAGAGATGGATATTTTAGAACGGGTCTGTATCCTCAGAACTCCTTTGGAAAGGGCCTCCTTCAAAACTATACTACCTTTGGAATCAAAGGGGGTTTAGACTATTCATTAACAGGACGCCATCATCTATCTCTAAAAGCGCTATGGCTTCAAAAGCCTCCTGCTTTCAAAAATGTGTACGTCAACTCAAGAGAGAATAAATATGTGATTCCGAACAGCACTTTTGAAACCAATCAACAACTAGTTTTTCAATACTTATGGCAGGGAGAACGATGGAC
>JAYNHN010000011.1:25075-25643 GCA_038108035.1 Flavobacteriaceae bacterium | reverse complement strand
GTTTAATAAAACACGTAATTTATCGAAATAGTAGGCTTCTTTAAATCCCATAATCCAAACATTAAATTTATGGGTTCAATAGGATTGATCTTAAACCCCGTGTTAAAACCCTTGCTGTTGTTTTCGAAAACAAATGACAATTTGTCTAACGCCTGTGGAGTAAACATTACCCCTCCAAATATCCCTTTAAAGTCTTTTGCTATAACACTAAAAAAATCAAAGGCGTATCCAATGGACCAATCAAACTCTCCATATGAAGTTGAAATTTTTTTGCTAAACACGAAATAGGGTGCAGAATAATTTGTAGCGCCTTGACTTGTTGATCCAAAAATAGCAGAAGCGTCTTGAAGTCCAAATACAACAGATTGTAAGTGTTTGTTTTCATCTAAGACTTTTAGCCTAAAGCCCAGCATTCGATCTGGAAAATATCTAGTTTCCATATTAACGGGTACATTCAATTCATGAGAATAGCGAAACATGACTTCTACAAATGGTAAAATTGCGTACGTAATGTACGTATTAACTCCTGGGTTAATTTTAATCTCTTCTCTATTTGGTCCATATGTTC
>JAYNHN010000011.1:0-25065 GCA_038108035.1 Flavobacteriaceae bacterium | reverse complement strand
TGTAGCTTTTTCGTTTCATTTAAGATTCTTAACCTAAATCCAAGCATCCGGTCAGGAAAATTTTTGGTCGCCATATTAACAGGTACATTTAATTCATGTGTATAGCGAAACATAATCTCTACAAAAGGAAGAATCCCAAAAGTAACATAGGTGTTTAATCCATTGTTGAAGTTTCTTTTATACCGGTAGAAATAGGGTGTAGGAATAAATGCTGCACCTAATGCAAACTGCTTGTCCTCCAACATTCGAGCAGAAGGAACATGAATCAATCCTGAGGTGCCAACAACTGACTGCCCTTGGGATGCAAACATGCTAAACAACACACACAATACGAACAGTTTTTTATGAATACGGTTTTTGTTTCTTTTCTGAGTTTTTTTCATGGCTTCGCCCCTTGACCTACATCTTCGATCATAAGCAATATCATTAAAACATAATTTAGAGACATAAAACATCTCTTTTTTTGCCCTTTTCTTTTAGAAAAGCTGCGTTTTGCTTTTTTTAATTACAAGCTTTTCTGATTGGTTCTGTTTGAATCAATAATCATGATTCCCTCTTTTTCTTTATCACGTAGTGTTTTACCAAGATTAATTTTATCCCCCTAACCCTCTATTTTTGTTTTATATATAATCAATAATTTAAATATAATTAGAACAATGTATTGTTTTGCTAAAGAATAGGTGCTGTATACAGATCGTATGTAATATTGAGGATATCGTTTTGATTGGTCCATTGATTGATCTATTAAACATATTATTCACACTGGACAATTTATCTTGAATCACACTCTTGTTTATACGTTTTTTAAAATTATATTTATAGTTTTCTTAGCGATTGCAATTTAAAAGTAATAATCGAAAAAAGGAAGGTGTTTAACACATTTCTTTTTTGTAAATCAATCCTAGAAATGAGATAAAATTGACTTATATAAACTATAATATTTTTTAAATTGTCATACTATGAACATAAAACCCCTTGATTTTTTTTATATAATTCTTCTCGTTTCCACATTAAAGTCAGGAGCTTGTATTGCACAAAACATTCGGATATTAGATGATTTTGGATTTGAAAACTTAGTTGAAAAAAATGAAAATGGTTCCTATATTTTGTTCTATGAAAACAACCTTTACCGTTTTGAAGCATATGGTGTTGCCAAAATTCTCAACCTATTAAAAATTGATGATACCACTAAATCTGTAACGCTTGTCTTATTAAACAAAGGAATCCCTATAACCGAAGTCAACCTAGCAGCAAACTTGCTAAACGACTTTCAAAAAGGAGAGTTGGATGTTAACCAGTTGTTGTCCCAAACCCAAATTTCCTGGACAAATCGGAAATTGAAGGACCAGGATGTTTTTACTAATTCAAGTTATTTTAAAACCGATGTGAATTTACGTCTATCTCTTAATTATAAATTGGGGGCATTCGATAACCCGATCCGACAACGGTTGAATGTTCAGCCCTATATTAAAACGGATTTGGGCAAGGGTTTTAACTTCAGTAGCTATTACACAATTCCCCAATTTAATAACTTAGATCAAAAAGAAGCTCAAGTTGGATTGCTTAGGGTTTCTAATGATTTTAAGTTGGGGGCTAAACGGTTTTTAAATGTCAATTATGGGTTTATGGATCTGGACCGCTATGGAATTACCATGAATTACATTAACTTTCTATATAAGGATATTCTTCGGTTCAATCTCAATGCAGGATTAACTCGATCTGGTAGACTCGATAAAAATTTGATACTTGATGACATCCGCCTCGAAGAATTCATGATGACCATTAATGGAGACCTTACCTACAGATGGAACCGATATGATCTCGATGTCTCTTTTGGTTATGGTTCCTTCTTGTTTGAAGATCTTGGATTTGTTTTCTCTGTAAGAAGACAAATGCACGAAAAAACGGTGGGGCTATTTATTAAAAAAACGGATTTAGGCGATATTGTCGGTTTTGATTTTACGATTCCTTTACCGGTGAGAAAGTATAATAGAAAAAGACCCGTTCGATTTAAAATGTATGACCAGTTTAGACTGCCGTATAATTACAGAGGCGGAAATAGAATCGCTGTAAACTTCTATCAGGGTGATAATGTGGTTTCAGAAATGAGGGCCTTCTTCCCAGAAATTATTCGTAAAGGAATCCGTAAAGCTGTTCGAAGCAGATATTAGAGACGCTATACGTTAAGGTGTAAATAAAATTTATTGAGGGGTTAACTTTTTTAAATATGATTCTTTTTTTCAAAATAGATTATAAATTAATTTAGAAAATGTCAACAATATATACACGTGTCAAACACTTTATTAGTCGCTTCCCTAAGAGCTTAAAAATACAGTTCGTTACTGATTCGTCTTTTAGAAATTACCGTTCGTTTTTGGGGTGTTTTCTAATTCTCTCAATGCATTCTTCACAAGGACTGATGGTATAAACAGGTTTTCTAATCTAAAGTATAATGGGTATTTGAATTGTGGAACCAAAAAAAGGGCTCTTGTGGTCTATTTATCCTGAAATAATCTTTTATATTATACTATTTGTCTTGCTTAATTTGCTACTTGTAGAAATATTAAAGTCGTGTTCTTCTAGAATGTATTCTTTAATGTTTGATGTAGACAATCTGTTGGGTCATGAATTAATAACAAACTTTTTTTATACCTTCAAACTTATGGGGCGTTAGTTACTATCATAGGAAATAAGAAGCTTAAATAACCCTAGACACTTTAATATTTGTGTACTCTTAAAAAACTCTCTTTTTGTGGTATATCCGTTGCAAGAGTTTATTTCTGATATTTATGCTTGAAAAATCTAAGTATGTGAATAACTCTCCTTCAAGCGCCTTTTTTTATAGCTAGTTGTTGAATGAGTTTATACAGCAAACTGCGTTTTTTCTAATTTTGAATTGTTTTAAAAATCGTGGTTTACAACATTAAAAAGTGGTTGGAACCCTCAAGGGTTTCAACCGTCAATATGTAAACGCTACATGCATAGTAAGACACTCCGTTTATTTGCTGAGTACTCTACGGTTTTTAAACCATTTCATTGCTCATTATAAAAGTTATTTTATGTCATATACCATTAGGAATCTAAGTTTAACGATAAGTAGCATTAAAGCTTAAATTTTTAAGAACATCTTGTTTGGAAAAGGATTTGTGTATAGTAAGGACCCTTTTAATATAAAAACCATATTATTAAAAAAATAGATGGAATTTAACCACTAAACCCCATTCATTTTATTCTATGTAAAATTAATCAAGTTCATTTCAAAAAAAGCCTTCTTTGTAGGAAGGCTTTTTTTGGTATATTTTTAAGATTATTTACTGGTTTGTTGTCTAACGTTTATCGGATGAATTAACGGTAAGGTCTCCTCCTCCAGAACTGTGCTCTCCTAGCAAACCTGAGATTTCTCCATCTCCAGATTCAGCAACTTCCACTTCTTGACCTGCAGATGTCTGGATAGAAGTCACATCAATTTCAACAGTTCCACCTACTTCGTCTAAGTTTTCCATAGTCGCAGACTCTGCTACAAACTCAAAATCTCCTTCAACGCTCTCTAAGTTTGTTAATACGATAACTTCCACTAAAATTTCAACATTTCCACCAACAGTTTCTAAGCTTTCCATGTCAACTGATTCCGATTCAACTGTCATATCTCCTTCTATGGTTTCTAATGCGGGTAACTCTACTACTTCAAAAGAAAGGTCTGCATCTCCACCAATTGTTGCTAAAGAATTCATCTCCGCAAGACTTCCTTCAGGTGCCTCTACGACAACATCTCCCTGAACTTCCTCCAAATTGTTTAATTCCGTAGTAACATCTCCTTGATCTGCCTCAATATTTAAGTTTCCTTCAATGGTTTGCAACGAATCAAAAGTAATTTGAACCGATACCTGTACAACGACTGTTTCTTCAGTTTCACCATCGTTCTCCCCATCTGTTTCACCTCCTGTTTCGCCTCCTGTTTCGCCTCCAGTTTCGCCTCCTGTTTCACCTCCTGTTTCACCTCCTGTTTCAACTGTTTGATCAACTACTTCAACCGATACACTCCCTTGAACTGTTGTTAGTGAATCGAAAGAAACTTCAACTTCTTGCGAGTCTTCCGAAGTAGGAGCGGCAGCTACCACTTCTAAGTTCCCTTCAACAACAACTAAGGCTTCAAAAGAAACGGATCCACCAGTAACACTCAGATCACCCGTTGACTCCAAGTTAGAAGCTTCTAACTGAGACGATGGACTTGCAACAATTACAACGGCTTCTACTACTGCTGTATAAGATACCGATATTTCAGTTGCAGCGGGAGCATTGATCTCTAAAGACTCAACTGACCCCTCATTGTTTAATTCTAAGGTTTGCAATTGTTCAGTATTCACTTCAGTAACTTGAACGGCAGGGCCTAAAATGATTTCAACAACCGTTGAAGACGAAATTACACCGGGTTCTGATCCGGATGTTTGGAAAGTACTGACCTGTATTAAGGCTTGAAAATTGATCCTTCCGATTGATCTTTTCTTAAACGACGTTCTTTCTCCTTTTGATGTTGTCCCTATAGGGGACTCTGTTGTGGGTAATTCCGATGCTAATGTTATATCAACAGCTGTCTCCAATTTGGGATAATCATAATCTCCATCATAACTTAAGAAAAGATCTCCTACACTTTTAAGATTGGAATCTTGAGGGTCAGACCCTAAAACTGTGTATTTGCCTCCTACAGATTCTAATTTATTTAAATCCAGACTTTCTTCAGAATCTAAGAAAAAATTTCCGCCTATTGTTTTAAGATTACTTGTAAATGTGAATAAGTCTCCTGTGTTACCCGAGATGCCTGCTGTCTCGATGAAAACATTCCCTGTTACACTTTCAATGCCTTTATTGTAGTACATATCGAGTTCAGTTCTATTAGTAATTCTAATATCTCCTGAATGGATTTTAGTTATAATTACTTCTTCTATTGGAGAGGTTGGCTCCTCTTTAGTACAAGAAAGAAACAAAATGATGGTGAAAATTAAAAGTCGTCTCATGGTTTTCTTATTTATCTGTAAAAATAAATATAATAAATAAACTTTAACAATTTTTTTGTTTTTTTTTTTATTCGGGTAATTTAACTGTAAATTACTTAAAACGATTCCATTTTAGATCAATTTATTTACTGCATTGTTAAGGATGTTATGAAATTATTTTATAACACAAGCGCACTGTTTATAGGGGTTTTCAGTGTTTTAATTTAAAAAAAACGCGCTCCAATTGAATTGTTAAAAGTCAACTAGGCGCCTTAACTCCTTTCTTGATAACTTTTGGAAAAAAATTTTTTTGCGGTTGTTTTTTTTAGTCATCACTTCTTTTAAACCTTTTTTGAACTTCTCTTTCTTGTATTTTTTAGAAAAAAATTATTTCTTTAATTCCTTATTGAAAAGACACTAAAAGCCTCATTAAAATTGAACACAAACCTTCTTCATATAAGACAGATAGCTGGTTTTTAAAGATGTTAATTGTGCTCCCTTACTTGTTTAGCATATATCCTTTATCTTTGAAGAAAAAAATTGAAAGAAAAAAAACCTGACGGAATTGTTTGGGATGAAGCCCAGGATAAATATCTAGCAAAGTTATTACCCTACGCCAGTAGCCTTAACGGACCTGTAATTCAAATCCCCAATGTGGATGCATTTAAAAAGAAAGGGGTTGATAAAGTTTCCAATCAATTTCAAGCGGAATTATCTGATTTACAAGATAAAATCAAATCTTTTGTGTCCTTAGCTTCTGATACACAAAAAGTCTATTCCGCTCACTTTAAATTCGAGCCAATTGTAGGAGAAACCTATCATCTATACCAAGGAAATAAAGGTGCGTTTCTTTCGCTAATTGAACCCAGTCAATGGAATAAAGAACACTTGGGGACTTTCCGCCTCAACAGCGATTACAAATGGATTCGCCTTTAAGCTCTTTAATATTCTTATTTATATAAAATGGATAAACAACAAACCCCGCGACAAAAAAAAATCAACACGGTTTTGCAAAAAGAAATTGCAGGATTGCTTCAAGGTGTAATTCGACAAGAAGGAATTCATAACCTTATGATTTCTGTCACAAAAGTTCGAGTTACTATTGATCTGAGTTCTGCAAAGGTTTATTTGAGTATTTTTCCTTCTGAAAAAGCTGCCGAATACTTTGAAGGTATAAAAGCCAATGGATTTCAATTGAAACACGACCTTTCGCAAAAAATGAAAAACCAAGTCCGAAGAATTCCTGAGCTTTATTTTTTTCTGGATGATTCGTTGGATTATATCGAAACTATTGAAAAAGAACTTTCAAAAGGGGAAAATCCAATTCAAAACAGAAACTCTTTACAAAACAGAAAGAAAAAATAACTCCCTTAAATCAAAAAATGACCTATACTTTTAAAATTGCTTGGCGCTATTTTTTTTCAAAAAGTCAACAAACGGTCATAAACCGTATCAATACTTTTGCTCTATTCATGGTGGTAGTGGCAACCGCTGCCTTATTTATCGTTCTAAGTGCTTTTGCCGGTCTAAAAGAATTTGGGCTTTCATTTACAAACAGCTTTGATCCCGATTTTGAAATTCAGCCTATCAAAGGAAAGTATTTGACACTAGACTCCATTGCTTTAAGCCAAATCCAATCTTTGGTTCCAATTGAATCCGCAGCTCCTGAAATTGAAGAAAAAGTGTTTTTGTCTTTTAAAGAAAAAAACAAAGTCGCCTTTCTTAAAGCCATTCCTAAAAACTATACGCAGGTTATTAATGTAAAAGATTTGATTGCTCTGGGCAACTGGCTTTCTTATGAAGGATCTGAAGTCGTGGTTGGTTTTGGAATTGCAGGAAGTATGAGCTTAGGGGTTTTTGATTACAGTTCCTTCTTAAAAATAACCGTTCCTAAAAAAAAGAAAAGCACTCTGCTGGATCAAAACCTCTTTAACACAAAAGCCAGTGTCGTATCAGGATTGTATCAAGTAAGTGAAGATTTAGATAAAAAATATATTTTTTCTACCCTGAAATTTGGTCAGGAGTTGCTTCAAATTCAACCCGATCAATTCACGTCGGTCGTTTTAAAAACGGCTCCTGAAACAGATAAACAATCCCTCTTACTCCTTTTGTCCCCTTATTTCGATCAGCCCATAAAACTTGTCTCTCGTAAGGAACAAAATGCTGCTTTGCATAAAATGCTGAATGTAGAAAATCTCGCAATCTATTTTATTTTTTCTTTGGTGATGATTATCGCTCTTTTCAATGTGGTCGGTGCATTAATTATGATGGTTTTAGATAAGCAAAGGCAACTAAAAATTATTTTGGCTTTAGGAGCTCAACCACAAGGAGTTCATAAAATATTTTTTACTATCGGTTTACTTATTTGTGGCTTTGGTGGCCTTATTGGTCTTTTGTTAGGAATTCTTTTGGTTTTGGTGCAATCGCGATTTCCTTTTATATATGTCCCTGGCACCTCCTTGGCTTACCCCGTATTATTTGAGCTTAAAAACATAGCTGTTGTTTTGGGAACTCTTCTTATTCTGGGAGTGCTAAGCACTGCTTGGGCTACTAGAGGTTTAACAAACAAATTTAAGAATTACGCCATTTCGTAATCCGAAAACTGAACTGAAATTTCTTCGAAAACTTCAAAAACCGCCGCAGACTCATTGGAGGTTACCATCCGATTTCGTAAGGGTTTAAAGTTTGGGATCCCTTTAAAATAATTAGTGTAATGCCTTCGGGTTTCTAATACCCCCAAAGTTTCTCCTTTCCAATCAATCGCCATTTCTAAATGTCTTTTGGCAACCGCTACTCGATCCAAAATAGTGGGTGGTTTAGTATGAGTTCCTGTCTTTAGATAGTGTTTAACTTGATTAAAAAACCAGGGGTTTCCTATACTGGCTCTTCCAATCATCGCTCCGTCCAAACCGTATTCATCCCGCATTTCTTTGGCGCGCTCGGGTGTATTTACGTCCCCATTACCAAAAATAGGAATATGCATCCGTTGGTTGTTTTTTACTGCTGCTATGGGTTTCCAATTTGCGTCTCCCTTATACATTTGAGCTCGGGTTCTCCCGTGAATTGAAAGAGCCTTCGCTCCTGCATCTTGTAAACGTTCAGCTACCTCGACAATTTGAATTGACGATTCATCCCACCCCAAACGCGTCTTTACCGTAACGGGCAACGAGGTGTGTTTGGCCATGGCTTCAGTCAATTTTACCATTAAAGGAATGTCTTTGAGAATACCAGCACCTGCTCCCTTACTGACAACTTTCTTAACCGGACACCCAAAGTTAATGTCAATTATATCCGGCTGAGAAGCTTCTACGATTTCCACAGAACGCAACATAGTGTCCAGATTCGCACCAAAGATCTGGATTCCCACGGGGCGCTCTTTTTCGTATATATCCAGTTTTTGTACACTTTTGGCGGCATCTCGGATCAAGCCTTCACTGGAAATAAACTCCGTGTAAACAACATCCGCTCCTCCCTCCTTACACAGTGCTCGAAAAGGAGGATCACTAACATCCTCCATAGGAGCCAATAACAGTGGAAAACTTCCAACCTCAATATCACCTATTTTTACCATAATCCGTTTTGCAAAAGTAAGAAAAGATTATGGCTGTCATTCGTTTTATCTTGAATCCATCTGTTTTTTTATGTTGGTCACAAAATTATCATCCCAGACATGAACCGTTTTTCCGTTTTTTAAATAATACAATCTGGGGGGTGAATTTCCAATTAAATCAAAAAACGTGTTGACATCTATGAATGTATAGGGTGCTGAAAACCCGGTTTTTTTTTCGAAAGATTCGACTGTAGAAGCTCCCTCCTTATAATAAAGAACAAAGGTTTGAGGAAAATCCTTGGAGGAGTTCTTCAACCTAGCCATTTTGCTTGCTGTCTCCTGACAATGCTCACAGTCCAGATTAAAAACGGCTATCACCTTTTCACCAGCATTCAAATCTACTCGCCCTTTATTTTCAAAAGAAGTGTAGGATTGAAAGCTCAAATCCTCCGGTTTCTGAATAGGAAGAAACACCCACATGCTCCCTATAAAGAACGCACTCACGATCAAAACCCAATAAAATTTGCCTTTTTGTTTGGAATAAAAGTAAAGTAGTAAGGCGATAGAAAGTAGAAACCCATTTTTAAATATAGACTCCAAAGGGGTCATAGAGATCATTTCACCAAAACAACCACAGTTCTCGGTAACACCCTTTACGTGTAGAAAAATTAAATGTCCCGTAAAAACCACCAAAATAAAAAATGAAAATAAAGAGAGCTTGCGAGTATAGTAAGGCGTTAAAAAAAGAATCCCTAAGGCCATTTCCATCCCTATAAAAAACCGTGCCCATTGTGCTGCTGCCAAACGATTGTTAACTAATCCCTGATCCATTAAAGTGATTTCAAAATAGCCGGGAACGATAAACTTAGTGTAGGCTGAAAAAAGAAAACTCAACCCAAAAACAATTCTTAAAAAAAAGAGCCTCTTTTTCATTGGATGGATGTTTTTGCTGAAATCCGACCTAAGGGGGTCGTCTCAAAAACAGAAAAGAACTTAAACAGGAAACTATCCAAAATAAAGACCCATAAAAAAGGATCCCTTAATAATTCCCGATTCAAAGAATACACTTGATGTCTAGACGATAATTTCATAGTAGAGTTAATAAATAAGATTTGTCATAATAAAAATAATAAAAATGGCTAAAACAAACTGTATATTTGCATCAGCATTGAAGGCGCCGTATGAAAAACATCCGAAATTTTTGCATTATTGCTCATATTGATCATGGTAAAAGCACCCTAGCCGACCGGCTTTTGGACTTTACTGGAGCGGTTACTGAACGTGAAAAACAAGACCAATTGCTAGACAATATGGACTTGGAACGTGAACGGGGAATTACCATTAAATCGCATGCCATACAGATGGAATACCTCCATGAAGATCAATCTTTCGTCCTCAATCTAATTGACACACCAGGACATGTAGACTTTTCATACGAAGTCTCTCGCTCAATTGCAGCCTGCGAAGGGGCTCTTCTAGTCGTAGATGCAGCTCAAAGTATTCAAGCACAAACAATTTCCAATCTGTATTTAGCACTTGAAAACGATTTGGAAATCATTCCCGTTTTAAACAAAGTAGATTTACCCTCAGCTAATGTAGAAGAAGTTACCGATGATATTGTTGACCTTTTGGGCTGTGATCCGGAAGAAATTATCCCTGCTTCAGCTAAAACAGGACTGGGTATTGAAGCCATTTTATCCGCAATCATTGAACGGGTTCCTCCTCCCAAAGGAAGTGTGGATGCGCCTCTCCAAGCTTTGATTTTTGACTCTGTTTACAACCCTTTCCGTGGTGTTGAAACCTATTTTAGAGTGATCAACGGTTCCATCAGCAAAGGGCAAAAGATTAAATTCATGGCAACAAAAAAAACCTATTTTGCTGATGAAATTGGTACCCTCAAATTAACTCAAGAACCAAAAAAAACAATTTATGCCGGGGATGTAGGATATCTCATAACTGGAATTAAAGAAGCAAAAGAAGTCAAAGTTGGGGATACCATCACTGACCCTGATCATCAAACTCAAGAAGTTATCGCAGGGTTTGAAGAGGTCAAACCTATGGTTTTCGCCGGTATTTACCCCGTAGACACCGAAGATTACGAAGAGCTAAGGGCATCTATGGAAAAACTGCAGTTGAATGATGCTTCATTGGTGTTTTCTCCTGAGAGTTCAGCAGCACTTGGTTTTGGGTTTCGCTGCGGTTTTTTGGGTATGCTTCATTTAGAAATCATACAAGAAAGGTTGGAACGAGAGTTTAATATGACTGTAATTACAACGGTTCCTAACGTATCTTACCATGCCTTTACGACTAAGAATAAAGAAGAGGTGATACTGGTAAACAATCCGTCCGATTTACCCGATCCCTCTGGTTTAGATCGTGTAGAGGAGCCTTATATTAAAGCATCAATCATCACTAAATCTGATTTTGTAGGTAATGTTATGTCTCTATGCATAGAAAAAAGAGGACAAATCACCAATCAAACATACCTGACACCGGAACGGGTAGAGCTTTCTTTTGACATGCCTCTGGCTGAAATCGTTTTTGACTTTTACGACCGTTTGAAAACCGTTTCCAAAGGCTATGCCTCATTTGATTATACTCCTATAGGAATGCGTCCTTCCAAATTGGTGAAAGTAGATATTCTATTAAACGCTAACCCTGTTGATGCCCTATCGGCACTCATACATGTGGATAATGCATATACCATTGGGAAAAAGATGTGCGAAAAATTACGCCAACTTATTCCGAGGCAACAGTTTGATATTCCAATTCAAGCAGCAATCGGTGCGAAAATCATCTCGCGAGAAACCATTAAAGCACTTCGAAAAGACGTTACTGCTAAATGTTACGGAGGGGATATCTCACGTAAAAGAAAACTTCTGGAAAAACAGAAAAAAGGAAAAAAGAAAATGCGACAGGTGGGTAATGTGGAAATACCACAACAAGCATTTATGGCTGTTTTAAAATTGAACGACTAAGTTTTCTTTTTACCTTTAGGGAGAATCAAGAACAATGATATGAAAAACGTCCTTTCTTTAATCCTCGGCTATGTTGTACTCCTTTCTCCTCTTTTAGTTTCTGCCCAAACGGTTATTCCTCTATGGCCTAAAGGTGTTCCAAATCAAAACCCTTCGGATCAGGTCGAAAAAATAAATAATGGTGACATCTTATGGATTGAAAATGTCCAGAACCCAACTTTAGAAGTATATATCCCCACAAAAAAAACGGCCACTGGACAAGCTGTTGTAATTTGTCCAGGCGGTGGTTATCAAGGATTGGCATATGACTGGGAAGGAACCGATATTGCTAAGTGGTACAACTCACAGGGGGTTGCTGCGTTTGTTCTTAAATACCGTCTTCCAGTGTCTCCATCCCTCATAGACCCTAAAATTGCACCTTTACAAGATGCCCAAAGAGCCATCCGTATGGTTCGCCATCGAGCAGAGGAGTGGAATATAAATCCCAGTCAGGTAGGAATTATGGGCTTCTCTGCCGGAGGTCACCTTGCCTCTACACTCGGTACTCATTACGAGAAAAAAATAGCTCCTGAAAATTTAGATCCGATCAATACGTTAAGTGCAAGACCCGATTTTCTTATCCTGATTTATCCGGTCATATCTTTTGATGAAGCTTATTACCACGGAGGGTCCAAAAGGAACTTAATTGGAAAAAATGCCGCTGAATCTACGGTTGAAGAATTTTCAAATCATTTGCAAGTAACTGCTGAAACGCCCCCTACTTTTTTGCTTCATTCTACGGATGACCTCGTCGTTCCCGTTGCGAACAGCCTCTTTTTTTATCAAGCTCTTGAAAAAAACAAAGTGCCGGTTGAAATGCACATCTACCCTAAAGGAGGTCATGGTTATGGTTTGGGGATCGGATTAGGTCACCTCTCTCAATGGCCTGAACGACTTTCCGATTGGATTCAACAATTGGATTAAGTTCGTTCTTTTTAGTAAATTTATGTCTTAAACCTTCATTGTTATGAAAATCACCTACTACGGCCATTCTTGTTTTCTTGTTGAAATTCAAGATCATCGTCTTTTATTTGATCCCTTTATTTCTGGAAATCCACTGACTAAAAAAATCGATGTCAGCACTATTAAAACTGATTATATTTTACTCACTCACGGGCATGAAGATCATGTTTTAGATGCAGAACGAATTGCAAAAAATACCGGCGCTACTCTCATCTCCAATTATGAAATTGTTAGTTGGTTTGGTAAAAAAGGGGTAGAAGGTCACCCATTAAATCATGGAGGATCTAACTCTTTTGATTTTGGAACGGTAAAATATGTCTCGGCGATACACTCCTCGGTACTCCCAGATGGTTCCTATGGCGGAAACCCCGGAGGGTTTGTTGTTTGGAACCAATCCCAATGTTTTTATGTGGCCGGTGATACGGCTTTAACGTACGACATGAAATTAATCCCTAAACTCTGTCCTAAATTAGATCTTGCCATTTTGCCCATTGGAGATAATTTTACGATGGGAATGGAAGAAGCCTTAATGGCTTCTCACTTTGTAGAATGCAATACTATCATTGGTTGCCATTTTAACACCTTCCCTCCCATTACTATTGATCGTCAAAAAGCAATAGCCCTTTTCAATCAGGACTATAAATCCTTGCTCTTGCCTGAAATAGGTGAAACAATCGGTTTTTAAATCATTTATTCCCTTTTTAGCTAACAAAAATTAGTCTTGTTCTTTTTATGGGTTTGTTTTATTGGTTTTTTGAAAGGCTAAAATAAAAAAGCGGTTGTTTTCTTTTGTTTTAAGATGTATATTTGAGAAAATCAATCTAGTGCTTTTAGCGTAAAGCCGATCGCGTTCTGTAAAGAATCCGGTTACATATCGGTCGTTTCCAACCAAAAAGACCCCGTATTCAAACAGTTCTGATTGAATTAAATAATTGTTGAATAGCAGGCCCTTCCATTTTTAACTTGGAGGGGTTTCTAAATAAAACGGAAGCTTATTTTATGAATCATCAACCTTTCAAAACTCTTTTGTTCGGATTTGCTTTTTCTCCTTCCTTAAAAGCAAATGTTTTTGAAGTTACACGTTTGGCTCATTACTTAAATGCTCAATTAATTTTTGTACACGTGGGTGACAAAACTCAAACTAAAGAAACTTCTTTCAATCAATTGTTGGAAGAATGTCCTTTAAAACCCGATCACATAAAAACTTATTGGAGAGCCGGTGAGCCCGTAAAAACCCTTGTTGATTCTTGTAAGGAACTTCAGGTGGATCTATTGCTTATTGGAGCTTTAAAAAGAGAAAACATGTTGAAATTTTATTTAGGATCTATTGCAAGAAAAATAACTCGAAAAGCTCCTTGTTCCGTTTTACTTATGTTAAATCCATCTGTAGAACGAAAACATTGTAAACATATTGTGGTCAACGGTTTTGACAGCCCTCAAACTCAAGATACCGTTGAAAAAGCTTTTTATATTGCAAATGCTTTGAACTCAGAAAAAATAACATTGGTAGAAGAAATTAGTGAATCGCGTGTGGCAATCACTATTGATGATGACCGAAGCTTGAGAAAAGCAACCTTGAGAAAAGAAAAAATTAACCAGGAAGAAAAGAACCGTGTGACCGATATCGTTCAAAAAATTCCTCTCGCAAATAAAGAAGGGTTGAATTGGGAAACCCAAAGTATTTTTGGAAGACGAGGGTACTCTATCGGACATTACGCTCGAGTCGTTCGTGCAGATCTATTGGTAATGAATGCTCAGGAGGAATCAAGCTTTTTTACTCGTTTCTTTCCAAAAGATGTAGAACATATTTTAGCAGAACTTCCCACCGATGTATTGATCATTCAATCCCAAGACTATGACTAAAAACAATTCCTTTGTTACCTTTTTTAAAGAATTACCGCAAAATATTTTTGCAGGTTTTGTGGTTTCCCTCATTGCTTTACCACTTGGCTTAGGTCTTGCCATTGCCTCCGAAGCTCCGCCACTAGCAGGAATAATTGCCGCTGTTGCAGGAGGAATCGTCGTTGCAATTATTGGCGGTTCTCATGTGACAATTGCAGGTCCGGGCAATGGTCTGGTCATAGTATTACTCGCAGCAATTACTTCTTTAGGAGGAGGTAATCTATACGAAGGATATTTATTTACCTTGGCAGCTATTATTCTTTCCGGATTACTATTGTTCTTATTTGGTGTTTTCCGTCTGGGCGCTATGAGTGAATTCTTTCCTGCTACAACTCTTCAAGGGATGCTTGCTGCCATCGGAATTGGAATTCTAGCTAAACAATTTCATCTTATGCTGGGAATAACCAATATAAGTGGAGATACTATTGATCAACTCCTTGCTTTCCCGGACTCCTTATTTAATTTTTTTGCCTGGCACCCCTTTTCTGGAGTCCTTGGATTGGGAAGCTTTCTGTTTTTGTTTTTATACAGCAAAATTCGAAACCCATATTTTCACTTAATCCCTGCTCCCATGTGGGTGGTAATGGTTTCCATCGGTATCGGATATTACTATACCTTAATTCTGAAACAGCCGATTCCCATCGATCCTGAGTTGCTTATCAAAATACCTGAAAAATTGATTGGAAACCTTCCTCAACCCAATTTCGAAAAACTGTTAGACGGAGAATTTATAGGGGTAGTTCTCTCCATTACTTTAATCGCTAATATAGAATCATTGCTGAGCATCAAAGCCGTGGATAAATTGGATCCAAAAAAACGTCGCTCAAATGTAAATAAGGATCTTCGTGCTTTAGGCATAGCAAGTATCGTCAGTGGGTTTTTAGGAGGGCTAAATGTAGTTACTGTTATTGCTCGAAGTTCCGTAAATGCAAACAATGGGGGATCCAACCGTTCGGCTAATTTTTTTCACGCTGCTTTTTTGGTTTTGTTTGTCGTTCTTTTAGGCGACCAAATCCAACGTATTCCTCTTACCGTCCTAGCTGCTATTCTTGTTTTTACCGGATATAAATTGGCCACGCCCGAAAACTTGTTGAGTGTTTATAAAATCGGAAGGGAACAAGCCTTAATTTTTCTTGTTACATTGGGAACCACTCTATTTACGAATCTGATCACGGGTATTGCAATTGGAATTTTATTTACATTTTTTGTTCACGTACTCCTAAGCAAAAGCCTATTTCTATTTTCTCTTAATATTTTTAAACCCAACGTCTTAATGTATAGAGAAGAACAAAGTGGGAACTACTATGTCAGTGTCAAAAACTTCTGTAGTTTTTTGAATTTTTATCGCCTTAAAATGAAATTGGATCAAATTCCGGAAGATGAACACGCTATCATCGATTTTTCTCTCTGTGAATTCGTAGATCACACGGTAATGGAAGGGTTGCATGAATACCAGCGGTCTTTTACCAGAAAACAAGGTGTTTTTGAAATCATTGGACTGGACATTCACGCCGCAGAAACACAACATCCTTTTGCCGTTCGAAAGAGTCTGCCGATCAATCTTTTGGTCGATCTTCAAAATGCTTTGACCAATCGACAGAAAAACCTTCAAGAACTTGCAAAACAATTGAACTGGGAATATTTACCTGACGTCAACAGCGAACCACAAGGATTGGATCACTTTTTGTTTTTTGAATCTAAGGTCATCAACTTCAGCGTTAATAAACTAGAAAACAAAAACCAATCGTTTTCGCTTTTTGACCTCTCTTATTCTGAGGGCGCTTTTATTACAAAAGAAGACCTAAAAGCCTCTTTTTTATTGTTTGACAGCCCTGTTAGCCTTCCCGTTTTTGTTTTGGATAAAGAAGACTTTAAAAGCAATCTCTATCATTGGGCCGATTTCAATGATGTCAATTTTTCCAATCACCCAGATTTTTCCAGACGTTTTCACCTAAGCGGAAACAATCCTAAAGCTCTAAAAGAGTTGTTTTCTCCGGAACTGATTTTCTTTTTTGAGAGCCATCCCATTTTTCATTTGGAGTCCAATGGATCCCGTCTACTGATAAAAGGCAAAGATCGATTGTCCAGTATTCAAGAAATTAAAATCATGTTGACATTCGCCAAAGATTTTCGTTCCTTATTAGAAAAAATTCGTTAGATACAAATTGTACAGATTCCTCTTCAAATTTTGTACTTTGTATAAAAAATTCGTCATGTTTAGACCAATTCATCCATTCATTTACTTTTTTGTTTGGACATCCATTCTGGGGCAACAAAACCTAGGGTCTATTGAACGCATTGTACCCGAAGAAATGAATAAACTCATTCCTGAAAATAGTAAAATTGAAGTCTTGAGTTCGGGATTTCAATGGGCTGAAGGACCGCTTTGGGTTCCCAAGCTAAAAGGTGTTTTATTTTCAGATGTACCACAAAATAAAGTGTACTTATGGACTGAGAAAAACGGTTTGTCCCTCTTTTTAGATCCCAGTGGAATGACCGATTATGCTCCTCACAGTACTTCGGAAGGGGCAAACGGCCTCGCCCTGGACACATCCGGTAACCTAATTTTGTGCCAGCATGGTGACCGAAGAGTGGCTCGACTTAAAAAGCATTTATTTAATACTGTAAAATATGAAACCTTAATAGATCGATTTGGTAAACTCCGATTCAATAGTCCAAATGATTTAACCATTAGCAGCAAGGGCGTTGTGCTCTTTACAGACCCTCCCTATGGGCTTTCTAATCAAGATCAAGATTCCATTAAAGAAATTCCTTTTAATGGGATTTACAGTTGGTCTGAGGAAAGTGGTGTTCAATTGCTATCCAAAAGCTTACTGAGGCCTAACGGTATTGCCCTTTCGAAAGATGAAAAAACGGTATACATTGGAAACTCCGATGCAAAAAATGCAATTGTTGCGGCCTTTGATTTAAGAGATGGTAAACTTCTTAGGGAACGTGTTTTTTTTGATGGGAATGTATTGGTTCAAAACCGAAGAGGTTTATTTGACGGCCTTAAAGTTCATTCCTCAGGTGTCGTTTTTGCAACCGGACCAGGGGGTGTATTACTAATCAGCCCTTCGGGAAAGCATCTTGGCTCTATTTTAACTGGAAATAAAGCTACCGCAAATTGTGCCTTTGATACAAACGAAGACTATTTATATATAACCTCAACCGATGTGCTGGCACGAATAAAATTAAAGCAATGAAGCTATATACCCTAGAAGCAGGAAATTTTAAACTGGACGGAGGTGCCATGTTTGGCGTTGTTCCCAAAGTATTGTGGGAACGCACAAATCCTGCCGATAAAAAAAATCGAATTGAAATGGCTACGCGTTCGCTTTTAATTGAAAAAGGAAAAAAATTGATTTTGATCGATACAGGTATGGGGAACAAACAAAGTGATAAATTCTTTAGTCACTACGGTCTCTTTGGCTCCCATTCTTTGGATGGATCCCTCGCAAAAGTAGGATTTTGTCGTGACGATATAACCGATGTTTTTTTTACTCATCTTCACTTTGACCACTGCGGAGGTGCTATTGAACGTACTGCTAAAGGATCCCTTACCCCTGCTTTTAAGAATGCTGTTTTTTGGGTACATAAGTCCCACTGGAATTGGGCCATCCACCCAAATCAAAGAGAAAAAGCTTCTTTTTTGTCCGAAAATATTCTTCCCATTCAAGAAAGTGGACAATTAAAGTTCATTACGGGTGACGGACCTCTTCTAAAAAAAACTCCTTTTCCTTTCTCAATTTTGCTCGTTGATGGACATACCGAAAAGCAAATGTTACCCCTTATTAAATATCGTGGAAAGACCGTTTGCTTTGCTGGTGATTTAATTCCTACAGCAGGACACATTCCCATTCCTTATGTAATGGGATACGATACGAGACCCCTGATCACAATGAATGAAAAAAACCTTTTTTTAAATGAGGCTTTAGAAGGGGATTACCTTCTTCTGCTTGAACACGATCCCAACCACGAATTGGTGTCCCTTCATCAAACAGAAAAAGGCGTTCGAATGAATCAACATTTTAAATGGGAATCTTTTTTTGAATCCTAAAAGAACCTTTAACTTTAACCCGATTTAAATACATCTTATGAAACGATTCCTATTCTTTTGTCTTACTCTCAGTGTTTCAAATGTTCTTTTTGCTCAATATTGGCAGCAGGCCGTGGATTATACCATGGATGTTTCCTTGGATACAGAAAGTGCAATCTACACTGGTTCTCAAAAACTGGTTTATACCAATAATTCTCCCGAGACATTACACAAAGTGTTTTATCATTTGTACTACAATGCCTTTCAACCAGGAAGTGAAATGGCCGTTCGCCTAAAAAACGCAGCAGATAGAAATGGACGGTTTAAAATTGATATTGATTCTCTTTCTCCGAGTCAACAAGGATATTTAAAAGTCCAAAATTTAACACAAGACGGTATCGCTGTTCAGACGATATATGCGGAAACTATTTTAGAGGTTACTTTGGCAAAGCCTCTTGAACCGGGAACTAGTACTACATTTGAACTGGACTTTGTGGGTCAAGTTCCTGATGTCATCCGTCGTGCGGGAAAAAATTCGAGTGAAGGTGTTGCTTTTTCCATGGCACAATGGTACCCAAAATTGGCGGAATACGACTTAGAAGGCTGGAATGCGGATCCTTATACTGGAAGGGAATTTCATGGTGTTTGGGGCAATTTTGATGTAAAAATTACTCTAGATAAAGAATTTATGGTCGCTGCAAGTGGATATCTTCAAAATGCAGATGTTATTGGTAAAGGATACTCCGATCGGAAAAATCCAAAAACGAAAAAAGGAAAAATTACCTGGCATTTTATAGCTCCACAAGTTCATGACTTTACTTGGGCAGCAGATCCGGATTACATTCACGATACTTACCCCGGACCCAATGGGGTTACGCTTCATTTCTTTTACAAAAATGATCCTGAGATCATTGATAACTGGAAAAAATTACAACCTCATACTGCCCAAATGATGGAATATTTCAACACTAAAATTGGTGAATATCCCTACAAAAAATATTCAGTGGTACAAGGTGGTGATGGAGGGATGGAATACGCAATGCTTACCTTAATTACTGGTGGTAGAAAATACGGTTCTTTATTTGGTGTTACCGCCCACGAACTAGCTCACTCTTGGTTTCAACACATTTTAGCCACTAACGAGACTAAACACGAATGGATGGACGAAGGATTTACCTCCTTTATTTCCACTTTGGCTACAAATGAAATTCTTGATCAAAAAAGAGAGTTTCCATTAGAAGGTTCTTACAGAGGGTATTTCGCTTTGGCAAATTCCGGAAGCGAAATGCCTCAGAGTACAAATGCAAACCGCTATAATCATAACTTTGCCTACGAGCGAACAGCCTACAGTAAAGGAGCGGTTTTTCTTGGTCAATTAGGATATATTGTAGGAAATGATAAACTGTTTGAAATCCTTCAAACCTATTTCAACGAATGGAAATTTAAACATCCTCTGCCAAACGATTTGAGACGTATTGCAGAACGAATCTCGGGTATTCAATTGAATTGGTACCTTACCGACTGGACTCAAACAACCAATCAAATTGATTATGCCATAACCAAAGTCGTTTCAAATAAAAACAATACAAATATCCATTTAGAACGAAAAGGTTTAATGCCTATGCCACAAGAAATTTTTATTCAATATAAAGATGGTACATCTAGTCTGCACTACATTCCCATTTCTTTGATGAGAGGCGAAAAAGAAAATTCCTATGGGATGGAATGGCAGGTTCATCCCGATTGGACCTGGGCCAACCCTAAATATACCCTCAGTATAGAAAAAAATAAAGAGACCATTGAATCAATAATCATTGACCCAAGTGGTCTGATGGCCGATGTGAATAAGAGTAATAATTTTTATGTCGCCGACAAAAAATAATATTCCCATTTACCGACTCAAAGGAAAAGAACGAATTGATAACTTGTTTCGAACAGGTAAAAGCATCCGTCATAAAGGTTTGCATCTACGGTATATCAAAAATGATAAAGAGCAAGGAGCAAGTTGGGGTGTATCTGTTCCTAAAAGACTCGTCCATTTAGCGGTCGATCGAAACCGAATCAAACGCCAACTTAGGGCTCTTATAAAAACAACAGACTTCATACCTTTTAAAGGATCTGCAATTCTAATCTATTCAAAGCAAAACGAACCCGATTGGAAATCACTTAAAGAATCATTTCAAAATCTATTATTAAAATATAGTCTTTATGATAAGGAAAATTGAAAGTTAAATTCTTGCTTTTTTTAGATCACCATGGCTATATGGGGAATTCCGTCTTCTAAATATTGCTTGCCTACTTTTTGAAAACCATGTTGATTGTAGAATTCTTCTAAATGTGCCTGAGCAGATATTTTTATACTGGATTCCTTTTCATCATGATCAATACACTGAATCGAATAGGTAATTAATTGATGTCCTATATTTTGTGAACGGTGAGACTCAGAAACAACAACACGACCAATAGATGCATACTCTGAATATGTGATCCCTTTTTCAAATATACGGGCATAAGCAACCAGTTTACCGCTTTCGAAACCTAAAATATGTTTCGCTTGTTGGTCTTTTCCATCTACATCTAAATAAACACAATCTTGTTCTACAACGAAAACTTTTGATCTCAATGCAAACAGATCATGCAACTCTAAAAGGTTTAATTCATTAAAATTTTTTAAATAAAATTGAACCATTAACAACAAGGTATTTTATTAATTCTTGATTTGTGACGACCCCCTTCAAAATCCGTATTTAAAAAAGTTTCTACCATAGAAACTGCTTGGTTAATAGAAATAAACCGAGCAGGTAAACTTAAAATATTTGCATTGTTATGTTGTCTTGCAAGTGCTACGATTTCTTTATTCCAACATAGAGCTGCACGGATTTTTTGATATTTATTCGCAGTCATTGAGGCACCATTCCCGCTTCCACAAATGATAATACCCAAATCCGATTTTCCAGATTCTACATCTTTAGCTACCGGATGAATAAAATCTGCATAATCTACACTTTTTTTATTATCGGTTCCATGGTTGGTGACTATATGACCATGTTGTTTTAAAAATTCAATAATTGCAGACTTGTAATCCGGTCCTGCATGATCATTTCCAATACTAATTTTCATATCAGTTGTTTTTATAAAAGTAAAAAAAGTGTGGGTATGTCACTTAAAACTGTTTATTAGTTTTTTTATCTTTTGTTGACAACTTTTAAAAATATTTTTGGTTTTCTCGTTTATTGGTCCAATATGAAAAAAATTATTTTTCTTTTCTTTTTTATTTCCTTTTTTATTGAGTTGAAACTGACAAAAAAACAAGAGATATAAACCAAAAATAAATAAATAAACCTTTTTTTTTATTAATAAAAAAAGTTATTAATAATCTGTTTAAATATCTTTAACATATTGATTATTAATATTTTATATTGTTTATATCTTTAAATAAATTATTAATAACTCAAAATAATTTGAAAAGCCTATTGACACTGTATTTTTTTATACACCTTATAAACATACTATATATATCATCATTTTTTTAAAATAAATTAAAAAATAATTAATGAATATGTTTATGATGTGGATAAGTTGAAACAATGGGTTTATTGTACATTTGTTCTCAGATATATATTTATGTCAAAAAAGAAAAAAGATCTTTTACGCTTAGAATCCAAAATCCTAACTCTATTTAAATCGAAGCCCAAACGAGTTTTAAATTACAAACAGATAGCCTCTTCATTGAATGTTAAGGACACTAATGGAAGAAATAATATCATACGTATACTCAATCAACTGTTTACCAAAAATATACTGATCACTATCAAAAGAGGGCAATATCAGTACAATAAACCAAAAAATGAATTGATAAAAACTCAACTTACTATCATACCCTCCGGAAAAGGGCTTGTAAAGATAGACCAGTATGAAAGTGACATTATTGTACCCAAAAAATACTTAAACAAAGCATTACACCAGGATATTGTTGAAGTGAGTATTCATAAAAAGAACAAAGATATAGTAGCCCACGTGGAGTTCATTTTAGAACGCAATACCAAGGAATACGTTGGAATTCTCGAACGGCATAAGGAGTTTGGTTTTGTTTTATGTAGGAATGGAAAAATGTACACGGATCTTTTTATTGAAAGAGAAGATTTAAAAGAATTTAAAAACGGTGAAAAAGTGGTTGCTGTTTTTAAAAATTGGGAGGAAAAACGTGACAGTCCATCAGGTATAATCAAAAAGAGTTTAGGAATACCGGGTGAATCAGAAACCGAAATACATGCAATTCTCCACACTTACGGGTTGCCTTATGAATTTCCAAAAGAGGTTGAAAAAGAAGCATCTAAAATAGATACTAAATTTTATTCAAATGAAATAAAGAAAAGAAGAGACTTCAGAAATACTCTGACCTTTACAATTGACCCTATAAATGCAAAGGATTTTGATGATGCGCTTTCTTTTAGAGAAATAGAGAAGGGTATGTATGAAATTGGAATTCATATTGCCGATGTATCTCACAATGTTCAACCGAATACCGTCTTGGATCAAGAAGCCTATGAACGTGCAACTTCAGTTTATCTGGTCGACCGTGTGGTTCCTATGTTACCCGAAGTTCTATCCAATGGCCTCTGTTCATTAAGACCAAACGAAGAAAAATTAACTTTTTCTGCTGTTTTTACTCTAGATGAATCGGGAACCATTCACAATGAATGGTTTGGTAAAACAGTAATTAATTCCAATCACCGCTTTGCTTATGAAGAAGTTCAGTATCTTATTGATACTAGCGGTAATTATGTTGATGCTTCGGTTTCATTATCCTCCAAATCGTATCAAGTGGATTCACAACTTTTAAATGCGATTGATATTTTAAATACTCAAGCAAAAAAAATTCGAAGTAAAAGGATGAAAAACGGGGCTATATCTTTTGATCGTGTTGAGGTTAATTTTAATTTAAATTCCCATAATAAACCCGATTCTGTTTTTTTTAAAACTTCCAAGGATGCACATAAGTTGATAGAAGAATTTATGCTTTTAGCGAACAAAAGAGTAGCACTATTCATTGGCAAAAAGAATCCATCACCCCCTTTCGTTTATCGTGTACACGACGATCCAGATGAAGAAAAGTTATTCAATTTAAAACAGACAATTGAACCCTTTGGTTATTCTTTTAATCCCAAAGGCAAAAATATTAGTAGAGAAATCAATAATATATTAAAGGATTCTTTTGGAAAAAAAGAACAAAACTTAATTGACACTTTGGCTGTACGTTGTATGGCGAAAGCCGAATACACAACCCACAATATTGGTCATTACGGTTTAGCTTTTTCCCATTATACACATTTCACATCGCCCATACGAAGATATCCAGATATACTTGTTCATCGACTATTAGAACAATATTTAAATAATGATTTCAAAGTTTCTCAAGCGAGTATAGAGGAGGCATGTATGCATTCTTCTCAAAGAGAACAGCTAGCAACCAAAGCGGAACGAGATTCCATTAAATATATGCAGATGGTGTACATGGAAGATAAAGTGGGTAAACACTTCGATGGGGTTATTTCCGGTGTTACCGAACGTGGAATTTATGTTGAAATCATAGAAAATAAGTGTGAAGGGATGATTCGTGTTATTGATATGAAAGGAGATTATTTTCATTTTGTACAAGATCAACATGCTTTTATTGGAGAACGTTCTCGAAAAATGTACCAGTTAGGGGATACTATCACGATAAAAGTTAAAAAGGTCAATGTCATAAAACGTTTTTTAGATTTTGTTCCTGTTATATAAATTAACTACCTTATAACAAATCAATGATTTCATTGTTTTGATGAAAAAATAAGTTGATTTTTAATAAAATACTTTTAGAGATGAAAAAACTTACAACTTTGTTCATTCTTGTTATGGTTACCTCCAATACAATCGCACAGGATCCTGAAAAAGTCACATTGACGATGGGTCCATTTTATGGTCTTAAAATCTATTCTAAATTACATGTAAACTTAATCCTTTCCGATGCTAACAAGGTAGTAGCCTACGGTGATAATGCCCATGATGTAATCATTTCCCTTAATAACAATACATTAAAAATAAAGCTAGCATCATCAAGTATTTTAGATTTTGGAACCACCTATATTGATTTATATCATAGTAATCCTTTGGATCAAATTATTGCTCATCAAGGTGTCAAATTACGTTCTGATAAAACAATAGAGCAAACGAGTTTAAAAATTGAGTCCAAAGGAGGAGCAGAAATTGATTTAGATATTCGTACAGACCGTCTAGATGCTGTGGTTAATACAGGAGGTAAAATTTTCTTACAAGGTCGTACAATCAACTACGATCTTACAATTAATACAGGAGGAATCTGTGAGGCTGAAGAAATGTCAACCGAACAAGCAAAGGTAAAAATTGTAGCTGGAGGTTTAGGCTACATTAATGTATCTCAACTTTTGGATGCTTCCATTACGGGTGGAGGTGTTTTACGTGTTTATGGGAATCCAAAAAAACAAATAACTGAGACTAAATTAGGAGGAAAAATATATTTTCAAGATTAAAAAGAGGCATCGAGCGGATTCGAACCGCTGTACAAGCTTTTGCAGAGCTCTGCCT
>JAYNHN010000010.1:0-25883 GCA_038108035.1 Flavobacteriaceae bacterium | reverse complement strand
CTCTAGGATTATAGGAACAAAACACAATGAAACCATTTGCAAGCCTGAAGATTTATTGTCCTTACTCCCTAAACTTTTTGAGGCCTACGGCGAGCCTTTTGCAGATTCTTCATCGATACCATCCCTACTGTTGAATAAAACCACAAAACCACAGGTAACAGTAGTACTTTCAGGGGATGGAGGCGATGAAAGTTTTTTTGGGTACAATCATTTTGAATGGTCAAAAATATTCGATTACTTTTTTTCAATTCCGTATTTCTTAAGAAAGACACTCGCTTTTTTGATACCGTATAAAATATTAGGGAAAAGAGCTTTAGCAGTAAAGAATATATTTAAGTTTAAAACATTTGATAATTTTATTGAATCTGTCTTTATTGGATTTTCTTCGTTTCTAATAAAAAGAGACAATACCTGGTTAAAACATTTTGATTCATTTAGATCATTATCAAAAGATAAATTGCAAAAACTGGCGGACTTAAATATTAAACTCTGGCTAGAAAATGACAGCAATGTAAAAGTAGACCGAGCCAGTATGGCTTATTCAGTAGAGGTCAGAAGTCCATTTCTAGATTACCGAATTATCGAATTTGCTAGAACCTTACCCATCTCTTATCGTATCTATGGAAAAAAAAGGAAACGAATATTAAAAGATATTCTCAAAGAATACATCCCAGAAACTGTTTTCGAAACCCCAAAAATGGGCTTTGGAATTCCTTTAAAAACATGGATTCGAAATGAATTGAAAGATGAATTTATTGAAAATCTTAATGATGAAAATCTAAATAAGATTGAAAACCTCAACGTAGAACTCATAAAAGAATACTTTAAAAAACATTTATCAGAAAAAGAAGATTATTCATCCTACTTATGGCGAGTTTATGTTTTGATTAAATGGATGAAATTAAATGGAGAATCAAAATAAGATTGATATTCTATTCGTATTACCAAGTTTAAGAGCTGGAGGTGCGGAGAAAGTAGTCTCTTATCTAGCTCATCAAATTGATAAGAATAGATTTCAATCAAGATTATTGATATTGAGTCGTGCTGAGGAATCTTTTTTCTCAGTTGAGGGTATTGAAACTATTTTCCTTGGAAAATCTAGATTTAGAAAATCAATCTATCAACTGTATCGATATGTTAAATTGAAAAAACCATCTATTGTATTTACCAGTTCATTAAACTTAAATTTGTACTCAGGACTTCTTAAAGTCTTTTTTAAGGATCTCAAGTTTATTACTAGAGAATTGAGCATCCCTAGTAAAGCTCAAAGGGATAATGCTCTAACACGATTTTTTAAAGCTAAAATATATTCTAAATTGGATGCGGTAGTTTTTCAATCACAGGCGATGAGAAACGATTATAATAAAACATTTAAAGCCAGCCTTAAAAGACAGGTTGTTATAAATAACCCCATACAACTAAAACAAAAAATTGAAATCACCCAAAAACTTGAGGTCCCCCATTTCATTTCCGTTTCAAGCTTAGTTTCCTTAAAAGGACATAAAAGGATCATTCAGGTTTTAGAGAAACTACAATTTGACTTTAAATATTCTATAATTGGTGAAGGTGTTTTGTTGAATGAATTAAAGCAACTTGTCCAAGAAAACAACTTGGAACAAAAAGTGGAGTTTCTAGGTCAGCAGAAGAATATAAGAGACTTCTATTACAAGGATTCTATATATCTTTTGGGTTCTCATTTTGAAGGATTTCCAAACTCAGTTTTGGAATCACTAGCATTTGGTAATCCTGTACTTGCCTTTAATTCAATGGGAGGACATAATGAAATGATAAAGAATGATTTTAATGGCTTTATTTGTCGAGATGAACATGAATTTGAAAGAAAAATTAGTGAATCAATTAAAAAGGATTGGAATTCAGCAAAAATTCAGGAAGACGCTTATCAAAGATACGGTTCGAACAAAATCATTCACTCTTACCAAGAATTATTTTTTAATGTATTGAAAAACTAAAATGAAAGAAAAAAACACAAACTCAGACTCTGTTCGATTTCGTTTTGGCAGTAATTGGAAAAATTTCCTGATCGGGTTGGACAATTATCAAATTCAAAATTCTATAGAGCATTTAAATCAAATGCTAAATGATATAAATTTTAAGAATAAAACTTTTTTAGACATTGGTTGTGGCAGTGGATTGTCATCATTGGCTGCAAAAAAAATGGGGGCTAAAGTCACCTCTTTTGACTACGATCAGGATTCAGTAGATTGTACGGAATTCTTAAAAGAAACATATTTTAAAAACGATAAAAGCTGGAGAGTTTTTCAAGGCTCGGTACTAGATAAAAAACTATTGAAAGAGTTGGGGGAATTTGATATTGTATATTCTTGGGGCGTATTACATCATACAGGACAAATGCTTAACTCGTTTGAAAATGTAGGCAGTAATGTAAAAAAAGACGGTTTACTTTACATTGCAATTTATAATGATCAAGGGAAAAAATCCGATCTATGGAAAAAAGCAAAGTACATTTATAATAAATTCAAGTTTGCAAGACCCTTTTTTATTTTATTTGGATTTCTTATTTTTTGGTTTCCAAAAATAATCATAGATACTGTAAAATTTAATCCTTTGAAAAGTTGGAACGATTACAAAAAGAGAAGAGGAATGTCACCCTATTATGATTTGGTAGATTGGCTAGGGGGATACCCTTTTGAGGTAGCCAGACCTGAATTTATTTTGAGATACTTTTTAAAAAGAGGATTTCAACTTATTAATCTAAAAACATGTGGGGGCAAGTTAGGATGCAACGAATTTATTTTTAAAAAACAAAATTAATGAAAGTATTAGTAACAGGGACCGCCGGATTTATTGGATTTCACCTCACCAATAAATTGGTAACGGAAGGCCATCAAGTAATTGGTGTGGACAGCATTAATGATTATTATGATGTATCCCTAAAATGGGATCGCCTAGAACAAAGCGGATTAAGCAAATCTGAAATTCAAAAAGAGGGATTTTCCAAAAAAGAAAACTACAGCTTTTATCAATGTCAATTAAATGACAAAGAACAGTTAAAGAAAATTTTTGAAGATCACGATATCGATGCCGTCTGCAATCTCGCTGCTCAGGCGGGTGTTCGGTATTCTCTCGAAAATCCTAGTGCATATATTGAAAGCAATATCATTGGTTTTCAGAACATTATCGATTTGGTGAGGGATTTTGGAATCAAAAACTTTTCTTACGCCTCCTCCTCCTCTGTATATGGAGGAAATACAAACCTACCCTTTTCAGAAAAAGACCGTGTTGACTCGCCTATATCCCTTTATGCAGCAACTAAAAAGTCGAACGAACTAGTCGCCTATACTTATTCTCATTTATTTGGGATTCAAAGCACGGGACTTCGATTTTTCACAGTATACGGTCCTTGGGGCCGACCCGACATGGCTCTTTTCTTATTTGTTAGTGCATTGCTAAAGAATGAAGAAATAAATGTATTTAACCACGGCAATATGCTCAGAGATTTTACCTTTATTGACGATATTGTTGAAGGAGTTTACCGGGTCATTCTTTCTCCACCAGAAAAACAAGAAGTAAGTGAGGGAAATCCAACAGGAGCCCCGTATAAAATATATAATATTGGAAATAACAATCCAGTCAAGTTGATGGATTTCATTGAAAGCATTGAGCAAGTATTGGATAAAAAATTTAAGATCAACTTTATGGATATACAACCCGGTGATGTTCCAAGTACATATGCCAATGTAGAAGATTTAATCAAAGACCACAATTACAAACCTCAAACTCCTATCAAAGAAGGCATTTCTAGGTTTGTAGAATGGTACCTCGCATATTATAATATTTCAAGATGAAGGATACAATTGGTATTATAGGTCTCGGATATGTCGGGCTTCCATTAGCGGTAGAAATGGCCAAAAAGACACAGGTAATTGGCTTTGACATCAATAAAAAAAGAATTGAGGAGTTGAACAAAGGGTATGACAGTACCCATGAATTGTCTTCGAGTCAGGTGACAGAATCTTTAAACCATTCGATCGTTTATACAGACGCTCCCGAACAATTGAACGAAGTCAATTTTTTTATTGTAACCGTTCCAACACCTATAAATAAAGATAAAACACCCAATCTCAATCCAGTTATTAGTGCTTCAGAAATCGTTTCAAAATACTTAAAAAAGGGAGTGATTGTTGTCTATGAATCAACCGTATATCCGGGGGTTACAGAAGAAATCTGTGTCCCACTATTAGAACAAGGATCTGGACTAAAGTTTAATTCGGACTTCTTTGTAGGCTACAGTCCCGAGCGAATCAACCCAGGAGACAAAGAGCACACGGTTACTAAAATCAAAAAAGTAGTTTCGGGTTCTACTTCCGAGTCCTTAAAGAAAATTTCTGAGATATATGCTTCCGTTATAACTGCGGGAATTTACGAAGCAGAATCCATCAAGGTGGCAGAAGCAGCAAAAGTAATTGAAAACACCCAAAGGGACATTAATATTGCATTTGTAAACGAATTGTCAGTCATCTTTGACAAGATGGGAATTGATACCAATCAAGTCTTAAAAGCAGCGGGTACAAAATGGAATTTTTTAAACTTTTTTCCAGGTTTGGTAGGAGGTCATTGTATTGGTGTTGACCCTTATTATCTGGCACACAAAGCAAAAGAATTCGGTTACAATCCCGAAATAATTCTATCGGGTAGAAGAATGAATGACAACATGCCTCAACATTTAGTATCCAAGCTGATCAAGAAGCTTTTTTCGATTTCAAACGACACTAAAGATAAAAAAGCACTTATTTTGGGTGCTACATTTAAGGAAAATTGCCCAGATTTAAGAAACTCAAAGGTATTGGATATTTTTAATGAGTTGAAAAGTTACAACATCAAGTCTTTGGTATATGATCCAGTAGCTGATTTTGAAGAATTGAATGCGCACTATCAACAGAGTGCAATTAAATCACTTGCGGATCAATCTGATTTTGATATTATTGTCATTGCGGTTTCCCATAATGAATTTTACAAATTGGATCCGGAAACCTTTTCCAACTCCAAAGCAGTAATATTTGATGTAAAAGGAATTTACCCGGACAGACCTTATTTAAGATTGTGAGAACGATCTTTCATATTATCCCAAATTTAAACTCTGGTGGAGCCGAAAATTTCCTGCAGGTATTATCCCATTCACTGTCCAATTCGACCAAACAATACATTTTTACATTTAAAGATCCTAAAGAAGATCATTTATTTAGTAATTTTAATGAAAAAGTAACATTATTCCATTCAAAAAGACAATTACTTGCTGAAATCAAAAAGTTTAAGAGTCCTTTAATTATGTGCTGGATGTATCCATCTATTTTTTATTTTGAAAAATTGAGAATGTTAAGACAGATCGAAGCTGAGGTTGTTTGGAACATTAGACATTCTCTTTTTCTTAAATGGCAAATTAAGCAGAAACTTGGACTTTTATTTCTAGGCCTATACTCTAGAATAAGAAAAGTAAGGATTGTTTACTGCGCCTATTCAGCAAAGCGATTTCACGAGAAGTTTCTTTTTTCAACAAAGAGTACAAAGGTCATTCACAACAGGTATTCCAAAAACCTACCCTATAAGGAGCCCATTAAAGAAGATCCTTTTTTACTCTACATTGGGAGATACAATTATCTTAAGGGAAGTGATCGGTTAATTTCAATTTATCAGTCTTATTGTCAAAGAGAAAAAGAACCGTTAAAACTCCTTATTGCAGGTTATGGATGGAAACAGAATCATTTACCGGATCCACTAAAAGATCAGATAGAAATTTTGGGGAATGTTAATAATTTAGAAGAACTCTATGCCAACGCCACAGCACTTCTCTTCACATCAAGATCCGAGGGGTATCCTAATGTTTTGGTAGAGGCTTCCAGTTTTGGGTTGCCCATAATTGCAACAATTGCTGGTGATTCTCAATTCATTTTAAAAGATTATCCACTGGGTTTTTCGGTACATTCTATAGAAGAATTTGTGGAGAAATTAATTAACTTGAAAAAACCTACAAAAAAATATAAAATGGAGATTGCCTTAAAATTTAGAGCACAATTTGATTTTAAAAAGACGGTACAAGAATATTTAAATTTCATCATTTTAACATGAAGGTAATTTATATTGTCAACGATTTAGATTTTTTCTTATCTCATAGAATTGCTCTTGCAACTCATGCAGTTAAAAGGGGATATGAAGTTTATATTGTTTCGGACAAAATAGTTGATATTGGACACCCAAATATACATTTGATCAAGATTCGGCTTCAGCGATCCAGTACTGGTATTTTCAACAATTTAAAAACGATTAGAGATTTATTTTCAGTTATAAAAAGAATCGAACCAACATTGATTCATAACGTAACATTAAAACCCATTTTATATACCAATCTCTTATTGCTTTTTAATAAAAAAATAAAAGTAGTCAATGCCATTTCAGGTTTGGGTTTTCTGTTTACATTCAATATCAAATCCAAAGCAAGAATTTTTACCGAATCCCTTTTTAGGTTGATTATCCGGGTAAAAAAACCCTATTTTATTTTCCAAAATGAAGTAGATGAAAACCAATTTAAAAAACTTGGATTAAAAAATGATCAACGTGTAATTATAAAAGGCTCAGGAGTCGACGCTCATTTATTTGATTACACCGTTCCAAATAAAAATGAAGTAATAGAAGTTGTTTTTACGGGTAGAATTTTAATTGATAAGGGACTTATTGAATTCATTGAAGCGGCAAAATTATTAAAAGAAGATTATCATAAAAGAGTAAAATTTTCAATCTATGGTAAAATTGACTTAGAAAACCCCGCTTACATTACTGAAGAAGATCTTCTTGTTCAAATGGATAAAGATTACATTACTTGGCATGATTATACCAATGACGTTAAAAGTGTTCTTAAAAGAGCAGATATCTATTGTCTTCCTTCTTATCGGGAGGGGCTCCCTAAATCCATTGTTGAGGCCATGGCGATCGGCAGACCCATTTTGACAACTTCAGCACCAGGATGTGACGACACCGTTGAAGAAGGATTCAATGGATTTAAAGTTCCTGTAGGAGATGTGACCCATTTGTCCGAAGCACTTAAATTACTAATTGATGATGAAAATCTTAGGTTGCAGTTGGGTAAAAACTCAAGGGAACTATTTGAGAAAGAATTCACCTTAGAAAAAATAGTAGAGCAAACCTTTGATTTTTATGAAGAAATTCTAAATTCATAATGACTTAACTTACAATACAACAACATATATTAAATCAGCCAAAATGAAAGCCATACTTCTTGCGGGGGGGATAGGATCTCGATTGTTTCCAGTCACTTTTGGGATTTCTAAACAATTGATTCCTGTCTATGATAAACCCATGATTTATTACCCACTTTCAGTACTAATGCTAGCGGGGATAAGAGAGGTTCTTGTCATCAGTACACCCATTGACATGAGTTCATACAAACGATTGTTAGGAGATGGAAGCCAGTGGGGAATCCGTTTGCAATATAAAATTCAAGAGCAACCCGAAGGACTGGCTCAAGCGTTTATTTTAGGAGAAGAATTTATCGGTCAAGATCCTGTGTGTTTGATACTAGGGGATAATATTTTTTATGGAGATAAAATCTCACAAAAACTAAAGGATTGTATTGAGACCATAAATGAAAAAGCATCCGTTTTTGGTTACCATGTAGAAGATCCCAAACGTTATGGAATCATTGCCTTTGACTCTGAAAGAAATGTAATATCCATAGAAGAAAAACCAACCCATCCAAAGAGTAATTATGCTGTAGCTGGACTTTATTTTTATCCCAATAATGTTATTGAAATTGCTAAAAAAATTAAGCCAAGTGCTCGTGGTGAATTGGAAATTTCAGATGTTAATCAAATCTATCTAGAAAGGGGAGAATTGAACGTTAAAATTTTAGAGAGAGGATATGCTTGGTTGGATACGGGTACTCATGAATCACTTCTAGAAGCCAGCCAATTTATACAAGCAATCGAAAAAAGACAAGGTCTAAAAGTAGGTTGTCTGGAAGAAATTGCTTTTGAAAAAGGATGGATTACCAGAGAACAATTACAAGCCCAAATAGAAACATTAAAAGGGAGTACTTATGGAGATTTTCTTTTAAAAAGATACGGATAGTTTAAAATCATGAAAGTAATACCTACTATTTTCGAAGACGTCAAAATAGTTAAACCGGAGCTTTATAAAGATGTTCGCGGAAGTTTTTCTGAGTATTTCAACTCCCAATATTTTGAAAAACAATTAGGGCGAAAAATTCAATTTTGTCAAGACAACCTTACCCATTCAAAAAAAGGAGTTCTACGTGGATTGCATTATCAACTTCCTCCTTATAGCCAATCTAAACTGGTCAGTGTCATACAAGGAACCGTACTCGATGTTGTCATAGACATCCGAAAAGGCTCACCTACCTTTGGAAAGCATATGGGTCTGGAGTTAAGCGCAGAAAACCAACTTCAATTATTCATCCCTCGGGGCTTTGCCCATGGCTTTATAACTTTAAGTAAAAACTCCATTTTTTACTACAAAGTAGATCAATACTACCACCCAGATAGTGAAGCAAGTATTACACCAGACGATCCCAGTCTTGAGATTGATTGGAAACTTCCGAAAGAAGCATGGATCCAATCCGAAAAGGATCAAAGGCATCCCAAGTTCGAGGACGCACTATTATTTAATTTTAAGAACGATTTATATGGCTAGATATTTGGTCACTGGAGCGCAGGGGCAACTTGGACAGTGCTTTCAGGCGATTGATTCTGAATTTCCCATGCACCATTTGATTTTTGCTGATAGAAAACAAGTGGATATTACCAAACCTAAGAAGATTCGAAATTTTTTTAAAGACCAACCGTTCGAGGGAATTATCAACTGTGCAGCCTATACTCAAGTGGATCAAGCGGAAGAGGATCTTCAAAAGCTAGAACAGATCAATGTGAAAGGGTTACAAAATTTGATCGCTTTTGCTGAACAAGAAAATTTATCTCTTATTCATTTTTCTACCGATTTTGTTTTTGATGGAACTGCTTCAATTCCCTACAAAGAAGATCAAAAGACAAACCCCATAAATGCCTATGGGAGTTCCAAATATAAAGGCGAACAATTGTTCCAAAAGACAAAGTGTTCTCATGCCATTTTTAGGGTTTCATGGCTGTTCAGTCCTTTTGGGAATAATTTTGTAAAAACGATTTTAAACCTCGGTAAAACCAAAGAATTCATTAAAGTTATTGATGATCAATGGGGCAGACCCACTTACGGGATTGATCTGGCAAGAGGGGTTTTAAAAGCTATTTCACAACCCAATTTTTTTGACTACACTTGTTATCACTTTGCTCAACTTGGATCAACATCATGGTTTGATTTTGCAAAAGAAATCATGAGACTTTCAAAAAGTACCTGCCAATTAATTCCCTGTTCATCAAACGAATACATTACCAAAGCAACACGCCCTAGCTATTCGGTTCTCAATACATCGCGAATCGAAAATCACGTATCGATCACTCTCTCTTCGTGGGAAAATGCACTCCAACGTTGTTTAAATAGAATTTCCAAATCATGAAAGTATTTCATTCCGTTTTAATTACCGGTGGAGCAGGATTTATAGGCGCTCATTGTTTACGAAGAATGGTCAAGTTGTATCCAAACACTCAATTTGTCAATCTTGATGCACTGACCTATGCTGCCAACCTAAATAATCTCAAAGACATTGAGAATAAAGCAAATTATAATTTTTTTCAGGGTGATATTAATGACTTTGATCAATTGAAACACCTCTTTAAAACATATCGTTTTGATGCAGTAATTCATTTGGCTGCGGAGTCTCACGTTGACAATTCCATCAAAGACCCATTTGCTTTTGCTCAAACCAATATTCAGGGGACTCTCAACTTACTAGAAGCCGCACGACTATACTGGGGGAATCAAGCACAAAATCAGCGTTTTTATCATATATCTACCGATGAGGTTTTTGGGAGTCTAGGTTCTCAAGGAACATTTAATGAACAAACGTCCTATGATCCACGTTCCCCTTATTCTGCATCCAAAGCAGCCTCTGACCATTTGGTACGTGCTTATTTCCATACCTATGGATTGCCCGTTCTACTATCCAATTGTTCTAATAATTATGGACCCGGACAGCATAGTGAAAAGCTGATTCCGTTGATGATTCAAAATATAATCAATCAAAAGGCTTTACCCGTCTATGGTAAAGGTGAAAACATACGCGATTGGTTGTACGTTGAAGATCATGCGGAGGCGATTGATTGGATCTTGCATAAAGGTAAAACGGGAGAAACCTACGCCATTGGGGGGAACAATGAGGTAAAAAATATAGAGATCGTTCATCGTTTAATTAAATATGTTGATCAAGAACTCGGTCGTCCTGTTGGAACTTCACTCCCTTTAATTAATTTTGTTACCGATCGATTGGGTCATGACTTTCGTTATGCTATTGATGCTACTAAGATTAAATCAACACTGGGATGGATGCCAAAAACGGCATTTGACCAAGGAATTCAACGCACAATAGAATTTTATTTAAAAAATAATTAATTTTATACAAATCATTAACCCCATTAAAATGAAAAAAACAACAATCGACATTGGACTTTTAATCTTACGGATCGGTTTTTCAGTAAGCATCATGACACATGGTTACGGAAAAATATTAAAAATTTTTCAAGGGAATTTTGAATTTGGTGATCCGATAGGTCTTGGTCCTACGATTTCTTTAATACTCGTTGCTTTTGGAGAATTTATTGCACCAATTGCACTTATTCTTGGTTGGAAAACACGTATTGCAACTCTGTTTCCTGCCATTACCATGTTAGTAGCATTTGCGATCGCCCACAACGGCGACCCTTTTTCTTCAAAAGAAAAATCATTTCTTTTTTTAATCGCTTTTGTTACGATTTTATTTACGGGAGCAGGAAGCTACTCCATCGATAAGAAATAATAAAAATACACGATATTATATCAAAATTTCCTATATTTGCCGTCCATTAAATTAAACTAAAATGTACGCAATTGTAGAAATAGCAGGGCAGCAATTTAAAGTTGCAAAAGACCAAAAGCTTTTTGTACACCGTTTAGCAGATAAAGAAGGAGCGAAAGTTTCTTTCGACAAAGTCTATTTGTTAGATGATGGAAAAAAAGTGACTCTTGGCGCCCCGGCTATCACGGGAGCTTCTGTTGAAGCAAAAGTGATCGGTCACCTTAAAGGTGACAAAGTCATCGTTTTTAAGAAAAAACGACGTAAAGGATACCGTGTAAAAAATGGACACCGTCAAGCATTAACAGAATTAATGATTGAAAATATCCAAGCTTCTCGAGCAAAAGCAAAAAAAGAAACGGCAGCCAAATCTGAAGCAGCTAAGGTAAAACCTGCAGCGGCTAAAGAAAAACCTGCAGAAGCAAAACCAAAAACAGCCGCAAAACCCGCTGCAAAAAAAGCAGCACCCAAGGTAGCAGCAGTTGACTATAGTAAAATGACAGTAGCTGAACTAAAAGTTGAGGCTAAGAAAAAAGGGGTTGAAGGTATTTCTGCAATGAAAAAAGCGGATTTAATTGCGGCATTATCAAAATAATAAATCCAAAACCATAGTATCATGGCACATAAAAAAGGAGTAGGTAGTTCGAAAAACGGTAGAGAGTCTCATTCGAAACGTTTAGGGGTTAAAATTTTTGGAGGTCAAGCGGCGCGCGCAGGGAATATTATTATCCGTCAGCGAGGGACTGCTCATAATCCAGGTGAAAATGTATATCTTGGAAAAGACCACACCCTTCACGCTCAAGTGGATGGATTGGTAAAATTCACCAAAAAAAGAGACAATAAATCATATGTTTCTGTTGAGCCTTTTGAGTCATAGGGAAAAACAGATTTAATTTTATTAAAACCTACAGCTTCAACTGTGGGTTTTTTTGATTCTAGCTAAGTGTTTTTCAAAACTCTAAAAGCAATGTAACCCAAATTTAGTTACGATAATCGTCCGATTTGAGAATTTCTTTTACCGTAACCTAAATGTAATGGGCTTATCCTTCAAAGATGTTTTCTAGTTTCACCTCCAGATTTTCAAGAAAGAGTATTGTAACTTTTCGTTTAGGTTTTGGGCAAGTATAAAAACTTACCCAACCCAGTATCTAGGCGATAATTAATCAAAATTGATCATTTCCTACCTCGTGACAATTCCAATCTCTCCAACGCTAGTCCAATTTTCGTTATAGATGTCATTGTGACTTACAAGCTTAATGTATCGGGAAGGATGGGTTTTACGAAAGCGTATCTCCTGTTTTACGGGATTATTTTTTATGTTACTGAATTCTCCATGAGATACTTTTTCCCAGATTTCTCCTAAAACCGTTGAGAAGCAAATACGTATTGCCTTTAAAAAAATAAGAGAAGGAATAGATCCGGTTTAACTTGTATTCCCAAGTTTCTCTTAATATCGATAATAATCTGGTTTAAACGGACCTTTTACAGTAACACCAATATAATCAGCTTGATCAGAAGACAGCTCTTCCAATTCCACACCTAAATGATCTAAATGGAGTGCTGCAACTTTTTCGTCCAAATGTTTAGGCAACATATATACTTTATTTTCATATTGGTCAGGGTGAAGCCACAACTCGATTTGAGCAAGGGTTTGATTAGTAAACGAATTACTCATAACAAAACTAGGATGCCCTGTGGCACATCCTAAGTTCACCAACCGGCCCTCTGCCAAAACAATGATCTGTTTATTGTCTTCTAAAGTATAGAGATCTACCTGAGGTTTGATCTCAGATTTGGAAGCTCCGTAATTTTCATTTAACCAAGCCATGTCAATTTCGTTATCGAAGTGTCCAATATTACAAACGATGGCTTTATCCTTTAGTGCAAGGAAGTATTCTTTTCTTAAAATATTTTTATTTCCGGTAGCTGTACATACGATATCTGCATTATGAATTACCGAATTAAGCTTTTTAACCTCATAGCCGTCCATGGCAGCTTGAAGCGCACAGATTGGGTCTATTTCAGTTACAGTAACGATGGCACCTGCTCCTCGAAAAGAAGCGGCTGTTCCTTTTCCTACATCTCCGTATCCACATACCACAACACGTTTTCCGGCTAACATTACATCGGTAGCACGTCGAATCGCATCCACCGCACTTTCTTTACAGCCGTATTTATTATCAAATTTTGACTTGGTAACCGAATCGTTTACATTGATAGCAGGGAGGGGTAGGGTTCCATTTTTCATTCTTTCATACAAGCGGTGAACCCCTGTGGTGGTTTCTTCAGATAATCCATTGATCCCATCAACGAATTCAGGATAGTGATCCAGAACCAGGTTGGTTAAATCGCCTCCATCATCTAAAATCATGTTTAAAGGTTTTCGATCTTCTCCAAAAAACAACGTCTGTTCAATACACCAATCGAATTCTTCTTCATTCATACCTTTCCAAGCAAAAACAGGGATTCCAGCTGCTGCAATCGCCGCCGCTGCATGATCTTGAGTGGAAAAAATATTACAAGAACTCCAAGTTACATCAGCACCCAAAGCCACTAAAGTCTCGATCAAAACAGCTGTTTGGATTGTCATATGTAAACAACCCGCAATCCGAGCACCTTTTAGAGGTTGAGAGGTGCCGTATTCTTCTCGTAATGCCATAAGACCCGGCATTTCTTTTTCGGCCAACAGAATTTCTTTTCTCCCCCATTCTGCCAAAGCAATGTCCTTTACTTTATAAGGAAGTGGTTGTGTGATTTTCGGTTCCATAATTGTATTTTTGTTTAGATTGCAATATTACAACCTTTCTACTCAAGATCAAATGCCTTTAACGTATTCAGAAAGTTTTAAAAATTCGACTCATTTCGCTGTTTGGAAAATAGAGGAATCAGAAGAAAGTCTTAGGAATCAGTTGCAGTTGTCAACGGACGCTTTGGAACGACTCTCAAAACGAAGAAGCTCCTCCCATCGTAAAGGGTATCTAGCCATTAGACAATTACTCCGATCTTTAGAAATAGAGCCTGATAATCATCAGTACGATGGTTTGGGTGCACCCTATTTAAAAGACGGGCGTTTTATTTCAATAACTCATACTAAAAATGTGGCAGCAGTCTGTATTTCCCTATATCCGGTAGGAATTGATCTGGAGCATTATCAAAAAAAAATTCTCAGGGTGGCTTCGCGTTTCCTGCATCAAGAGGAATTGCTTAATAAAAAATGGGAGAATGATATTCCTGCTTTAACTCAAATTTGGACGGCTAAAGAGGCACTTTACAAAGTGTTTCGAACCTCGGGGATACATTTTAGTAAACAAATATTAATTCATCCCTTTCAGAAAGAAGCCTCTGAGGGAAGGGGAACGGTTTTTTACCGAAAAAAAAACTATTATTATACACTTCATTTTCGTTATTTTGATAATTATTGTTTAACACTTGCCACGCCAAAATAAGCTATGGACGTATCTTTAGAATTAACTTTAACTCCACTAAAAGACGAATACATCCCTTCTATAAAATCGTTTATTAAATTTCTTAGAAACAGCGATTTTCTAATTATGGAAAACCCGTTGAGTACACAAATTTATGGAGAGTATGATGCCATTATGTCCTTTTTAATTCCTCAAATCAAAAAAACATTTTTAGAAGAAACAGCGGTTGTATTGCAACTAAAATTGGTAAAAGGAGACCGAAGTCAATATGAACCCGATTTTTGATTTTTTAATTGAGCCTTACAATCAATACCCTACGAAAGACATTGTTTTAGAGGTGATAGCCATTCTTCTGGGATTATTAAGTGTGTGGTTTGCAAAAAAGAATACGATCTGGGTTTATCCCACTGGAATGGTATCTACAGGAATTTATGTCTATATCCTACTTAAGGCTGGTTTAATTGGCGATTTTTTGATCAATGCCTATTATTTTACTATGAGCATTTACGGCTGGTATTTTTGGACACAAAAAAAAGAAGGGAAAACAGCCCACCCAATCCAAAAAATCTCAAAAAAAGAAAAATATTGGAGTTTGTTTTTATTTTCAATCACAATCGCATTCGTAGCTTTTATATACGTACTGTTTGACAAATGGAACGGCCGGATTGCAGTTGTTGACATCTTTACTACTGCATTGTTTTTTGTTGGGATGTGGTTAATGGCTCGAAAAAAGATAGAACACTGGATTTTTTGGATTATCGGAGACATTATATCGGTTCCCTTGTATTTGATAAAAGGACTTGGGTTGACCAGTATTCAATACTTTATTTTTACGTTTATTGCTATATTTGGTTATTACGAATGGAAAAGAAGCTACATCAAGCACCAACGGATTGCTTAAGAATTGTTCTTTACGGCCCGGAATCAACTGGTAAATCCACCTTAGCAAAAGCACTTGCGGAGTATTATAATACCCAATGGGTTCCTGAGTTTGCTCGTGATTTTTTACAAGAAAAATGGGACAGGGAAAAAGCAGTTTGTACCTTGGATGATTTACTCACCATTGCTAGAGGACAATTGGAATTAGAAAATGATCTCATTTCTACCTCCCAACGATTTATTTTTTGTGACACCAACATTTTAGTAACTAAAGCTTGGTCAGAAACGCATTTTGATGGATATTGTGCCCCTGAACTTCAACATTGGGTGGAGAAATTCCATTATGATCATTATTTTTTGACTAATGTGGATGTCCCTTGGGAAGCAGATGATCTGAGAGATCGACCCGATCAACGTGGAGTTCAATTTGATCATTTTAAAGGATTATTAGACCAACTAAGAGCAAGTTATACACTCTTAAAGGGTAAACATCCGCAAAGAATGAAACAGGCGATCTCTATTTTAGAGAGCCTACAAACCAATAAATCATGATAACAGAAAAAGACATTCGAAATCTTGAATCTGATGGCCGTTCCCTTGAACTGATTAAGCGTCAATTGGAATATTTGATTAATGGAACCTCCACTCTTACTTCAATTTTCCCGGCTACTTCACAGGAAGGAATTCGTCAACTTTCTATAGATGAAGAACAAGAGGCTCGTAATAAATTCAACAGTCAGGACGGTTCCAAACAGTGGACTAAATTTGTCCCAGCCTCTGGAGCTGCCAGTAGAATGTTTGCTCCCTTTTTCTCTTATCTGGAAAAAAGATCCTCCGAAAACTTTGACAGAACCTCTTTTTTCCAATCTGAAGAGGGTAAAGAAATAAAAAAAGTATTCGATCATCTTAAAAAACTCCCTTTTTTTGGAACAGTAATGGCTGAGATTACTCCGGAGGATAGTCCAAAATTGAATATAGAAAAGGACTTTTTTGACACCTTCGTGGATGTTGTTGTTCAGAAAGAACAATTAAATTACCCCTCTTTACCTAAGGCCCTGATTCCTTTTTTTGTCGATGATCTGGGGCAGGAATGGACCGCTTTTGAAGCGCAACTTCTTGAGGCATTACAGTTAGGGGGACAAAACCTTCCCATTCACCTCCATTTTACGATAGATAAAGAATACAAATCTCTTTTTCAATCTAAAGAAGAACAATTTAGAACGCTACTTTCATCCGCTCAGAGCGAACAACTTCAGATTCAATATTCTTTTCAAAATAGATTGACAGATACCCCATATATTGACCAAACCAATCAGTGGTGTCGCAATCCTTCGGGGAAGATTGCTTTCAGGAAAGGGGGACACGGAGCGCTTTTAGAGAATTTAAATCATTTGGATGCAGATTGTGTTTGGATTAAAAATATTGACAACATTCAACTTTCAAAAGACAACGCTAAAGGAGAAGAATGGTTAAAAATTATTGGAGGGAAACTTCTTTCTATTCAAGAGAAATTATTTAAACACCTACATACACTTGACACTCAAAATTCCATCGTCGATTTTGAACCCATACTTGATTTCATACGACAAAATTTTGACCCGAGCTTTGTTTTTAATCCTTCAGATAAAATGCCGCATGCTGCCTTATTTGATTATTTGAACCGACCTCTTCGTATATGCGGAATGATTCCCAATGAAGGCGCTAAGGGCGGGGGCCCTTTCTGGAAAAAAACAGCAAGGGGTAAAAGTCTTCAAATCATTGAAGGAGTGGAGCTGGATCCTACCAATAAAGTTCACAAAAAAGCCATAGAAAACAGCACGCATTTTAATCCTGTAATGATGGTCTGTGGAATTACCAATTTCAAAGGTGAAAAATTTTCTCTTTACGACTTTCGTGACGAACAGCGTTTTATGGTCAGTGATAAAACCTTAGGAGCTACTGCTATCAAAATACTGGAATGGCCTGGGCTTTGGAATGGCAGTATGGCGGAGTGGAATACGCTTTTTGTTGAGTTGCCCCCGAAGACGTTCAACCCTGTAAAAACAGTGATAGATTTAATAAGGTAGTTAACAATTCTTTTAATATTTTTGTAATTAAATCTCAAAGGGGTGCCGTTTTTCGGCTGAGATCATACCCATTGAACCTGGGCAGGTAATGCTGCCAAGGGAATATTTTTTTATTAATTTTAAACCAGAATAATCACCCCTTTTATTTGAATAAAACTATTCAAATGAAAACACTTCGATTAAGCTATTTACTTTTATCTTTTGGGTTATACGCTCAAAACGCGACCCAGAGAGTTGTACAGGACACTTTATCTACCATTACCTTAGAGGAAGTCCAACTCACTGGAATTCGAGCCAATGACAAAACTCCGGTGACGTTTACCAACATCACCAAAGAGGAGTTACAATCTCGAAATTTGGGACAAGACATTCCCATTCTTTTAAATTATTTACCAGCTGTAGTCACTACCAGTGACGCAGGAGCAGGAATTGGGTATACAGGAATTCGCATCCGGGGTAGCGATGCCACTCGGGTCAATGTAACCATCAACGGAATCCCATACAATGATTCGGAATCTCAGGGAACTTTTTGGGTCAATTTACCCGACTTTGTCTCTTCTGTTGAACAAATTCAGTTGCAAAGGGGTGTGGGAACATCAACCAATGGTTCCGCAGCCTTTGGTGCCAGTTTGAACTTAGAAACCGATCGTCTTCAACAGCAAGCCTCGGCTTCTTTTTCAAACAGTTTAGGAAGTTTCAATACGATTAAAAATACATTTCAATTTGAATCGGGTTTACTCAATGATGCCTTTACTTTTTCGGGACGGCTCTCTCGAATTCATTCGGATGGTTATGTGGACCGTGCCGCTTCGGACTTAGATGCGTATTTTTTTCAAATGGCCTATCAAAATAAAAGCACCTTGATTAAAGGACTCTTTTTTGGTGGGCATGAAATAACGTATCAATCTTGGTATGGCTTGGATGCTGCCACTTTGGCTTCCAATCGAACCTATAATCCCGCAGGAGCGATCTATGATTCCAGTGGAAACCCTTCGGGTTTTTATGACAATCAAGTCGACAATTACCGTCAGGATCATTATCAGTTGCACTGGAACGAAAAACTCAATCCGTTTTGGAGATTGACTATGGGTCTCAATTACACCTATGGTAGAGGGTTTTATGAAGAGTACAACGATGTTTTAGGTTCGGATGCATCTTTTGACTATTTACAGTTAACTCCCTATACGTTGGGCGATACGACCATTGACATTAGCGAAAACATCAGTCAAAAATGGTTGGATAACGATTACTATGTATTGACACTGGGCTTAAATTATGAAAAAGAAAAAATGCAGCTTAATTTGGGTGGTTTGTACAGTCGATATATTGGAGATCACTTTGGGTCATTGATTTGGGGTCAAACCATTGGTGAAACTCAACCCAACCACCGTTTTTATGAAAATCAAGGGGTCAAAACCGAAGCCAGTTTTTTTGCTAAATTAACCCAAAACTTAACTGAAAGGTTGACTGGGTTTGTGGATTTACAATTAAGAGGAATCAATTACTCTGTGGAGGGAATAGTAGCTGGTCCTAGTTCGTTTCAAGTAAAAGACGACTTTTTATTTTTCAATCCCAAAGCAGGATTGACTTATGCCTTATCTCCCAATCAAAAGTTTTATCTCTCTTATGCCAGAGCACAGCGGGAACCCAACCGAACCGATTATGAAAATGGCACCCCAAAACCGGAAAAATTGGATGATTACGAATTGGGTTGGCGAATCAAAAAAGAGAAAGTTCAAGTTCAAACCAATGTTTACTGGATGGAGTACAAAGATCAGTTGGTTTTAACAGGCGCTATTGATCAGGTGGGAGCTCCCATCCGTCAGAATGTAGGGAAAAGTCGCCGTGTAGGATTGGAGGTGGAAGCCAAAATTCAATTGACTCATCAATGGTTATGGCAACCCAATTTAGCTTGGAGTAGGAATCAAAATTTGGACTTTTATTTTCAAAGGGATGGAAAACTAAAAAACTTGGGGAATACTCAATTGGCATTTTCTCCAAATGTTGTAGTGGGCAGTGCGCTGGTTTTTGTACCTTCTACCCGGCTTCAAGTAGGATTTTTATCCAAGTATGTAGGTAAACAGTACATGGGTAACATCGATTCGGAAAACTCCTTACTAGGGGCGTATTTCACCTCCGATTTAAATGCTGTTTACCGCTGGAGACCCAACATATGGGTTAAAGAAATTCAATGGTCTTTGATGATTAACAATATATTCAACACCCTATACGAATCCAATGGCTATTTCTATACTTATGACGATACTTGGTCCAACCCGGGTCAGGTAACTACTTTGGAAGGAGCAGGCTATTATCCTCAAGCGGGCATCCATTTTCTAACTGGGTTAAATATCTTTTTTTAAAAAGTTTTGAATTCGAGTTTGTCAACCATTTAAAAGCGATAAGCCACTGTTAATCGGGCAACAAAACGTTTGAGATCACTCTCCGGAATGGTGTTGAGCAATTGTTGCCCTATAAAGATTAATTTAAGTGTTTCGTTGTAATCAAGACCCATTTCTAAACCGTATCCGTACGATACCGTTTCCAATTCATCGTTAAAAAAGCGAGATACACTGTCTTGCGTTAATTGGTGCAACTGCAAATGTGGAAATCCCCAAAAAGATAAACTGGTATTTTGTAAAGCGTCTTCTGCCAACAGTTGTTCATGGATCCAACCCGTTCGGACAAAATTGTCAAAAAATGAACTGCTTTTAAACTCGGGTTGAACGGGACCTTGTATCCATTTTGTTCCTAAACTCAACCCTATTTTTGAATTTTGAGTATCCTTATTTGCTATAGGATAGCTTACAAAAAAAGTCCCGTTCGCACGACCCCCTGTGGGATTCATCATGTAGTCAAAGGAATTGAGTAGGTCTTTTTTATTTCCTGCCCAAAGGGTAGATGTCCCAAAAACCGAAAATGATAAATGCAATCCCTTTTTGGCATCAAAACGAAATTTAGTAACCTCCGAGGTTAAATTCAAATGTTGCAAACTACTGATGCCAATCACTCCATAACGAAGAAAATGAACACGAAAACTATTCTCTTCTCTTTTTCCCTGGGCGTAATCGATATCCATCATTTGGGCAGAACAAAAACGACTTAGCAAGAAAATTCCTACAAACCAAAATCGAAAATGAGTAAACATAAAATTTCTATGTGAATTTAATTAGTTGGTGACCCTCAAGATACCATTAAAATTTTGAATTTGGTAAAACAGTAAATTGTGTGGGGGATCCAGGGCTTCTGTTGGATTTAAAATTTGACCGGTAGCAAGACTGTACTGAAAATCTTCACAACTGCAATGAGCCAATACGCCTTCGATGGATAATTTTGAACAACTTTCAGCAAGATGGTTAGGACAGGTTGCTTCCCAAGCCAAGTAGGAAGAACCATTTAAGTTAAAAATCATGATACCATTGATGCCAACATCTTCTATTAAAACGCTTCCTCCAATAAAATTCAAATTGTTGTAAAGAGGGAGCGACAAGTTAATTTCACGTTGAAAACGAATATCTACTAAATAGGGATTTCTTCTTTCCGGTACGCTTTCGCATTTTGAAAAGCAAAGGAATCCGAATAGAATGAGCTTTCTTAATAAACTAAACTTTTTATCGACTTGATTCAATTGTTGTATCTTTGTTATCATCCACATTTGGAGGATTTTTGTTTTTTATAATAAAACGTAGAAATCATGAGTAAAGTATCTTATTATACAGAAGAGGGATTAAAAAAACTCCGTGCGGAGTTAAATCACCTCAAAGATGTAGAACGCCCCAAGGCCTCTCAGGCCATAGCTGAAGCTCGAGATAAGGGAGACTTAAGCGAAAATGCAGAGTACGATGCTGCTAAGGAAGCACAAGGCATGCTGGAAATGCAAATTGCAAAAATGGAAAACACACTAGCCAATGCTCGGATCATTAACGAATCGGAATTGGATACCTCTAAAGTATTAGTATTATCTACCGTTGAAGTTAAAAACAAAGCCAACGGAGCCGTTATGAAATATACATTAGTAGCGCAAAGTGAAGCCGATTTAAAAGCAGGGAAAATCTCGGTGGATTCGCCCATAGGGAAAGGACTACTAGGAAAAAAAGTGGGAGAAGTTGCCCTTATTGAAGTCCCCAATGGAAATATTGAAATGGAGGTCGTTTCAATAGCACGAAACGAATGAGTACCCTTTTTTCAAAAATTATTGCTGGTGAAATCCCTAGTTATAAAGTAGCGGAAGATTCCCATTGTTATGCTTTTTTAGACATCAACCCCAACTCAAGGGGACACGTTTTGTGTGTGCCTAAAGCGTCAGTCGATAAACTTTTCGACCTACCGGAACCTGATTACCTCCACCTAATGTCCTTTTCTAGAAAAGTGGCTCTTGCACTTCGGAAAGCAATACCTTGCCAACGAATAGGAATGACCGTCATTGGATTGGAAGTCCCCCATGCGCATGTCCATCTGATTCCTTTGCAAACTATGCAGGATGCCCTATTTCAAAAAAAAATAAATCTGTCCAAAGATCAAATGGAGAAAACAGCTAAAGAGATTGCAACGTACTTTATAGGCTAATCAGGCTTACAGGACTTTTTTGTTGAGCAATATCCTAAATTGAGTCCCTTTCCCAATCACTGATTTTAAAATTCCAATTTTCCCCTGATGGAAGTCAACTACGATTCTCTTTGCAAGGGATAGTCCCAAGCCCCAACCTCTTGTTTTGGTTGTAAATCCGGGATTAAAAACCTTTGATGCGACTTCTTTTTTCATTCCTGAACCCGTATCAATTAAAAGGAGTTCAACTTGATCTTGCATTTCTCTTAAATGAACCGAAAGGGTTCCTTTTCCTTTCATAGCATCGATTCCGTTTTTTATTAAGTTTTCCAGTGTCCAGCTGATGAGTTGTTCATTGAAGGGTATAATGAGCTCTTTATCAGGGATTTTCATTTCAAATTGAACGTGTTCAGAGCTTCTTTTTTGTAGGTATTGGACCGTTTTAATAACTACTGCAACCAGATCCTGATTTGTAAGTATGGGAATGGATCCTACTTTTGAAAAACGATCCGTAATCACTTTGAGTCGTTCAATGTCTTTTTCAATTTCATATAGCGGAGTGGATTCTTTTTGTTTTTCCTTTAATAGGGTGATCCAACCCATCATCGAGGTTAGTGGAGTACCAATTTGATGCGCTGTTTCTTTTGCCATAGCCGCCCAAAGACGATTTTGCTCAGCAATTTTGGCAGTCTTAAAAACGAAATACAGTACAGCTCCAAAAAGAAAAATGATCAGCAGTAAGGCTAAGGGGTAGTACTGTAGTTTTTTTAATAAAATAGAATTCCCATAATACAGTTTTTGATTTACCAATAAGGCGCCTGATTCATCTCGATATTGGATTAAAATGGGATCGTTTTCTTTTTGAATTTGTTTTAAAATCGAATACAGTTCCGTAGAATCCTGTCGCTCGTGGTCCCAATCTACATTTCGAATTTCTAGAATTTGATCTTGATCATCCACTTGAATCATCGGATTGATTCCCGAGCGTTGTAATACCTCAAATGTTAAATTACTCAAGCTTTGATTTTGAATATACTCTTCCTGAGCCATGGCCCAAAGTTCCATTTTATTTCGTTCTTGTTGTCTTAAGTTTTTAAATAAAATATTGGTATTCCACAAGATCAAGGCAACGATCAAAAAGGCGAAAAACAACCAACTGTTTTTTAAAAGACTGCGTAAAGAATTTTGTTGCTTCATCAAGATCTGTTCTACACGAAGATAAATCAATTTAAGAAAATACAACTAAATTGAAAAGACCCATAAAAGTTTTATTATTTTTGTTTCAATCTTGAAAGTAGTATGGAAGTATCTGGAAAAATCAAATGGATCGACGAAACGAAAACTTATGGAAATAATGGGTTTCGCAAAAGAGAAGTAGTGGTCACTACCGAAGAACAATATCCACAACACATTTTAGTGGAATTCATACAAGATAATTGTAATTTACTCAACCAGTATCAAGTAGGCCAATCCGTTAAAATTGGAATCAATCTTCGGGGTCGTGAGTGGGTCAATCCGCAAGGAGAAACCAAATATTTCAATTCGGTTCAGGGCTGGCGTATTGAAGCTGCCGAGACAGAACCTCCACCTGAAATGCCCCCTATGCCTCCGGCATCTAGTTTTGAACCTGCCGAGGGGGATGCCAAAGAGGTTGATGACGATTTACCTTTTTAAATCAAGAATTTCTTGATATCGAAAACAATCCACCAGATGATCATTGACCATTCCGGTAGCTTGCATATGGGCATAGATAACTGTGGGCCCCACAAATTTAAAGCCGTTTTTTTTAAGTGATTTGCTAATGCTTACTGCCAGTGGAGTATAGGATGGGATATCCGAAAGCTCCTTAAAGTCATTTACGAGGGGCTTATCGTTCACAAAACCCCAAATATACTTTGAAAAACTTCCGTACTTATTTTGAATCTCGATAAAGGCATTGGCGTTGGTGATGGCCGCTGAAATTTTTAACCGATTTCGAATGATGGATGGATTTTCCATCAATTCTGCTTGTTTTTGAGAATCGTAGTATGCTATTTTTTGATAATTAAAATCGTCAAAGGCTTTACGAAAGGCCTCTCTTTTCTTCAATACGGTAATCCAACTGAGTCCAGCTTGAAAGGTTTCAAGAGTCAAAAATTCGAAAAGCTTTTGATCTTTATAGACCGGTACACCCCATTCTTGATCGTGATAATTTTCATAGAGGGGACTTCCTTGACACCAACCACAGCGAATTGTACTCATATATTTCGAATATACAAAAAAAGACGATTGAACTTCAATCGTCTTTGTAGATCGGAATGCGTTCAGGCCTAAACTAGAGCCAGTCGAGCAAAATCAGTAACCTCTGTATCACCCGCTGATTGAACATAGTCAGCAACAGAGATCTTACTATCTTTTATGTACGCTTGGTTAACTAAAGTGTTGTCTTTAAAAAAGCGTTTGATTTTACCCTTAGCAATGTTATCTAGCATAGCTTCGGGTTTCCCTTCTTGACGAAGTTGATCCTTGGCAATTTCAATCTCTTTTTCAATAACGGTGGAATCAACTCCCTCTTCGTTAAGGGCAATAGGGTTCATTGCGGCAGCCTGCATGGCTACATTTTTAGCAACTTCAGCTGCATTATCGATAGCGTTAGAAAGTCCAACTAGAGTCGCTATTTTGTTTCCAGCATGGATATAAGAACCTACGAACGGAGCATTCAATCGTTTAAAACCCCCAACTTCAATTTTTTCACCGATGACACCAGTTTGTTCAGTCAATTTTTCTGCCACAGTCATCCCCTGGAAGTCTGCTGCTAAAAAAGACTCTAGAGTATCGTGTTCCAATGCAAGATCGGTCAATTCGGTTGCTAAATTTATGTAAGTGTCGTTTTTAGCAACAAAGTCGGTTTCACAATTCAGAGATACGATCACACCGGCGGTCTGATCCCCGTTTACTTTTGCCAATACCGCTCCTTCCGATGAGTCTCGGTCAGCACGATTGGCAGCCACTTTTTGGCCTTTTTTGCGGAGGTTTTCAACAGCTTTGTCAAAGTCGCCTTCCGCTTCAACTAGCGCTTTTTTACAATCCATCATTCCAGCTCCTGTAGCTTGGCGTAGTTTGTTTACTTCAGATGCAGTGATTTTCACAGTATAATAGTTTTATCGGTTGATTATGCTTCTTTTTCTTGAGGGTCTTTGTCAGATTCAGGAGTCTTGTCGGCTTTCTCCTCTTTGGTTGGGATAGCAGTTTCTGCTGCGGCTTTGGCATCGGCTTTTTTCGCAACCGCTTCCATCATAGCGGCATCGTTATCTGCTGTACCTTCTTTTGCGTTTTGACGCTCTTTCAATCCTTCGGCTACTGCTCCAGTGACCAATCCAAGAATTTTTTCGATTGATTTTGACGCATCGTCGTTGGATGGAATCACAAAATCCACATCTCGGGGATCAGAGTTGGTATCGACCATCGCAAAAATGGGAATCTTCAATTTTTGGGCTTCTTTAACCGCAATGTGTTCACGAGTTGTGTCTACGATAAAAATGGCACCAGGTAGACGAGTCATTTCTGTAATGGAGCCTAAGTTTTTTTCAAGCTTGGCACGCAAACGATCTACTTGCAAACGCTCTTTTTTGGAGAGTGTTTCGAATGTACCGTCTTTTTTCATTCGATCAATGGCTCCCATTTTTTTGACGGCCTTACGAATGGTTACAAAATTGGTTAACATTCCACCAGGCCAACGTTCGGTAATGTAGGGCATGTTGATGGCTTTTGCTTTTTCAGCAACGATGTCTTTAGCTTGTTTTTTGGTAGCTACAAAAAGAATCTTACGACCTGATGCAGCGATTTTTTTAAGCGCTTCATTGGTCTCGTCTATCTTTGCAGCGGTCTTGTAAAGGTTGATAATGTGAATCCCGTTTCGCTCCATATAGATGTAGGGAGCCATATTGGGATTCCATTTTCGGGTTAAGTGTCCAAAATGAACACCTGCGTTGAGCAGAT
>JAYNHN010000009.1:0-27904 GCA_038108035.1 Flavobacteriaceae bacterium | reverse complement strand
CCTCTGTTAGGAGCAACAGCAATAGCCATGTCACTTTTTTTAAGAGCCCCACTATCATTCAACCCATCACCCAACATCGCAACGAACTTTCCTTTATCCTGGAGTTGCTCAATAAATTTAATTTTTTCAAAAGGATTTTTGTTAAAGTGGAGTGTGTCCGGTGTCAGTCCAAAGCTTAATAAAATAGTTTTTTCGTGATCAGAATCCCCTGAGAGAACAGATATTGAAATGGGTGCTAGTTTTTGAAAGAGTTTTTTTAATCCGTTGCGAAACTGACTTTCAATCTTGAAATAGCCCTGGTAATTTCCGTCTATAGAAAAATGAATAGAACTACCAGTAGGATTCCATTCTTGTGGTATATGTCCTACGTATTTAGCACTGCCTAAACGGTATTTTTGGTTGTCAAAAGTACCTTCTACTCCCGCACCAATCACTTCTTTTTGATTTAATAAAAGCGGTGTGGATTTAGTTTTTAAGTAAGCTAAAACAGCCTGCCCTAACGGATGGGAAGAAGACTGAAGTAGTGAAGTGATGATGCCTTTTGTTTTTTCGGAAAGTTTTTTCCCGATAAACCGTATCTTACGGATATCGGCAAAACTCAATGTTCCGGTTTTATCAAATACGATATGATTGATTCGAGTCAGTCGATTGGCAACCGAGGCATTTTTTACATAAAACTGTTCCCTTGAAAAATAGTGGAGTAGATTTCCATAGACAAAGGGACTGGATAACGCCAATGCGCATGGACAAGCGACAATTAATATAGCGGTTACCACTTCAAAAATTTGATCTGGGTGTTTTTGGTAAGCATACAACCCTCCTAGCAATGCAAGTAGTAAAATAGAAGGAGTAAAATATCGACTGATTTTTTGGGTCAAAGGATTTAGGGAGGATGAGAATGACTTGGAGCGCTTCTCATCTTGCCATAATTGCATTAAAAAGCTCTCTTTATTAGTTTTTTCCACTTGCATTCGACAGGAAGAATGTACTTTTCCTCCTGCCAAAAGAGGTTTGTTTTTTTGGACCCTTACGGGTTTAGACTCTCCGGTTACAAAACTATAATCTACCCAAATATCTTGATCGATGAGCTTTCCGTCGGCAGGGATTATTTCTTCTTGGTGTAAAAGAATAACATCTCCTTTCTTTAGGCTTTCTAGCGCCACATTCTGGCTGGTGTTTTCTTCTGTCATTTTGGATACACCTATTGGAAAAAAGTCTTGATACCCACGTTCAAAATAAAAGCGTTCATATACGTTTTGTTGAATGTATTTTCCTAGCAATAGAAAAAAGACCAAACCCGAATGACTGTCAAAATAAACGGAGCTTATTTCCGAAAATAAGCCAAGGGTACTTGTTGTAAACAGTGTTAAAATTCCAAGCGCAAGTGGAATATCCAATGAAAGCGTTTTGTAAATCAGCCCTTTCCAGGCAGAAATAAAATAATCTTTAGCGGCGTAAAGGAGTACCGGAATATTGAATAGCAGTTGAATCCAGTCGAAAAAGGGTTGGTATTGATTGAGCCAAAACTCATGACTTTCAAAATAGGAAGGAAAGGATAAAAACATACAATTCCCAAAGGCAAAGCCTGAAATTCCGATTTGATACCAAAGTTTTTTTTGATTTCTTTTTTGGGTGGATTTGAAGGGAAGTAATAAAGGAGGATATCCGATCTTACTGAGCTGAGTTGCAATTTCAGAGAGTGCGGTTATTTTAGGATAATAAGAAATTTGAATGGTTTTTTTGCTAAAAAAAACGGTCACACCTTGGATTCCCTTTAAGAATCGATTGAATTGTTCCAAGACCCAAATACAGGAGGAACAGTGCATGGAGGGTATTTGAAGTTGGATGATCTCGACATTCTCATTTTTAAATACAACACAGGGAGCCTTGAGTTTTTCATCATCCCAACTGTGGTATTGCTGACTAGAATAATGAGGTTTGTTTCCGGGTGTATCCTCCAATGCGTAGTATTTTTCCAAGTCCAGTGAATTTAGAATTCGATAAACGCTTTTACACCCCTGACAACAAAATAAAAAAGAATCGTATGGAATGGCTGTTTCGTCTACAAGAATTCCGCAATGGTAGCATCGTTGTTTTTCCAACCGATCTATTTTTCTTCAAAATAACTAGTTAGGGAAAAGAAATAAGTTGATAATTATCAACTTTATTACCTTTACAGTTCACAAATCTTACATTATGAATCTATGTTCCGAACATTTTCTTAAAAAAGCACAACTCTCTTTTTTATCTGAATCCGACTTTTATTGTGATTTTCAATCGATTTCCTATCCAAAACAGGCCCTTATTTTTGAGGAGGGTCATAGTCTAAAAGGAGTTTACTTAGTTCTATCGGGCGTTTGCAAAATTTCGAAAATGAGTTCTAGTGGAAAATACCAAATCATTCAATTTCTAAAGGAGAGAACTTTTTTAGGGATTCGAAGTGTTCTTAATAACGAACCGACCAATCTTAAAGCGGAAACCCTTACTGAAATGGAAGTCTGTTTTGTACCAAAAGAGTATTTATTTAACCAGTTGAACAACGACATTGAATTTTCGAAATCTTTGATGAAAATTTTGGCTCAGTACATCAAAGATGCTGATAACAAAATCGTTAGTTTGGGAAATAAAAAACTGGAAGAGCGATTGGCAACTTTTTTACTTTATCTACACACTGAATTTTACAATCCCTCTCAAGATGATTATCTTTTTTATCTAAAAAGAGAAGAAATTGCAAATTATATAGGAGTAGCGACTGAATCTATGATTCGGATGCTTAAAAATTTTGAACAAAAGAATTTGATTTGTCTAGAGGGAAGAAAAATCATATTAAAAAACCGGATGGAACTGGGACGGATTGCAAAAGGTCTAACTTAAAAACAACTCATTTATTTTTAGGCACTGAAAATATTCTATATTTGGGATAATGAATGAGCATTTAGATCCCGACCATCCATTTTCCCCTGAGGAACAAGACATCGACCGAGCTTTACGACCCTTAAGTTTTGGAGACTTTGCTGGTCAAGACGCCATACTGGAAAATTTAAAAGTATTTGTATTAGCAGCTAAACAGAGGGGAGAGGCGTTGGATCATACCCTTTTTCATGGTCCTCCCGGCTTAGGGAAAACTACCTTAGCTCATATTTTAGCAAATGAGTTGGAGGTAGGGATCAAATTGACTTCAGGTCCTGTATTGGATAAACCCGGGGATTTGGCAGGATTATTGACCAACTTACAGACGCGTGATATTTTATTTATCGATGAAATCCATCGTTTGAGTCCCATCGTTGAAGAGTATCTCTACTCTGCTATGGAGGATTATAAAATTGATATCCTCATTGAAACGGGACCCAACGCGCGAACCGTTCAAATTAATTTAGAGCCTTTTACCCTAGTAGGAGCGACAACACGTTCGGGTTTATTGACAGCTCCCATGCGTGCCCGTTTTGGAATCAGCAATCGCCTTGAATATTATTCTACTGAACTGTTGTCAACCATCGTGGAGCGAAGTTCGGCGATTTTGAATGTAGGGATTCAACACGATGCAGCGATTGAAATAGCCGGAAGAAGTAGAGGAACCCCCCGTATATCCAATGGACTGCTACGAAGGGTTCGCGACTTTGCTCAAATAAAAGGGAATGGATCCATTGATATGAAAATCACGCAATTTGCTTTAAAGGCTCTTCAAGTGGATGCACATGGCTTAGACGAAATGGACAATAAGATCTTAACGACTCTCATTGACAAATTTAAGGGAGGCCCCGTAGGGATTACGACCTTGGCCACTGCGGTTTCCGAAAATCCGGAAACCATTGAAGAGGTGTACGAACCCTTTTTGATACAACAAGGCTTTATTGTAAGAACACCCAGAGGAAGAGAAGTGACTGAAAGAGCCTATCAGCACTTAGGAAGAATAAAAAACAATCAAGGAGGCTTGTTTTAGTAAAGAACCCGTCATAACCCGTGCCTAATTCTATTTTACATGCATCAAAAATTAAAGAAGAAGCCTTGGCTCTGGGATTTCTTTCTTGTGGAATTTCAAAAGCCGGGTTTTTGGAAGATGAAGCGCCCCGATTGGAGCAATGGTTAAACCAAAATCATCATGGGAAAATGGGGTATATGGAACGAAATTTTGATAAACGGCTTGATCCAAAAAAATTAGTCCCCGGTGCCAAAAGCGTTGTTTCTCTATTGCTCAATTATCATACAGACCAAACACAAACGGATGCCAATGCTCCTAAACTGTCAACCTACGCATACGGTACGGATTATCATTTTGTGATCAAGGATAAACTTAAAAAACTAATGGATTTTATCCGTCGGGATATTGGAGCGGTTGAGGGGCGTGTCTTTGTGGATTCTGCACCGGTTATGGACAAAGCATGGGCCGCCAAAAGCGGATTGGGATGGATCGGAAAAAACACCAATTTAATCTCCAAAAAAGTAGGATCCTTTTTTTTTATTGCCGAGTTGATCCTTGATTTGGATTTAGCGTACGACCTCCCCACAACAGATCATTGCGGTAGCTGTACCGCTTGTATTGACGCTTGTCCTACTGATGCGCTAATTCAACCCTATCAAATAGATGGGAGTAAATGCATTTCGTATTTGACCATTGAACTCAAGGATGAAATTCCATCTGATTTTAAGGGTAAAATGGACAACTGGGCTTTTGGTTGCGATGTGTGTCAAAGCGTTTGTCCCTGGAATCGCTTCGCCACTCCCCATCAAGACCCTCATTTTGATCCGCATCCGGATTTACTTAAAATGACCCAAACGGATTGGGAAGAAATGACGGAAGAGGTTTTTGACGTACTGTTTAAAAACAGCGCCGTCAAGAGAACTCAATTTAAAGGTTTAAAAAGGAATATTAAATTTTTGTCCTCCTAGAAGAAGCTCGTACAATAAGTTTGGAGGGAATGACTTCTGTGGTAAAAGGCAGCTCTTGGTTTCCTTTGATTTGTGTCTTTAAAAAAAGACTCATCACCTTTTTTCCAATTTGGTATCCGTTTTGTTCCACACTAGACAAGGCGGGAGTGACTAATGAAGCAATTTGCCAATTACTAAAACCAATCACTGCGATATCTTGTGGAATTCGGCACCCTTTTTTTATAAAATGATTCATGGCTCCGATAGCTACCAGATCGGTAATAGCAAAAAGACCATCAACATCCGGATGTTTTTGAAGCAAGGTTTCAGCATGTTTTGAACCGTCAAATACTTCATTATCATGGCATATATAAACGAGATTTTCATCAAATTCCAAGCCGTGAAATTTGAGAGCTTCTTTGTATCCAAAAAAACGATCAATAGACATTTGGGGGATGAGGTCTCCTCTGAAGTGAGCAATTTTTTTACATCCTTGTTGAATCAAGTGCGAAGTAGCATCAAAGGCTGCTTTTTTGTCGTCAATGACCACTCGAAAAGAGTTTATGGCTTTGGCGATTCGATCAAATAAGATCAGAGGAATTTTTTGTTTTTTCGCCTCCTCCAAGTGATCGTATTGGTAGGTGCTTTTTGAGATGGACAAAAAGATGCCATCCACATTTTGCTGAACGAGGTCCAGCACCTGTTGTTTTTCATTTTCGTAGGATTCTTTTGAGCAAAAGACCAATACCCGATATTCATTTTGTTCTGCTTCCTCAACAATTGATGCCAATATGGAATTAAAAAAATAATGGTTTAAATCAGGTAAAATGAGCCCGATCAACTTTGTTTTTTGAGATCGGAGGTAGGCGGCATGAAGGTTGGGTTTAAAGTTGACTTCTTTGGCATAGGCGCGGACTCTTAACTTTGTTGCCGTACTTACGTCTTTATAGTCTTTTAACGCTTTGGATACGGTGGCTACCGATAGGTCTAGAGCTTTTGCGATATCTTTTAAACTTTTCATCATCATTTGGGGCGGTTAAAAACAAACCGAAAACATTTTCGTTCTGTTTTTGGCCAGTTTGTGGTAAAATACTAAAATTTTCTTAAAAAAATCCAATAGTATTGTAAACGAATATAACTCAAACAACGAATCTAACTTAACCAGAATTTAGAATGAAAAGTGAATTTTTTAAAAAGTTCCTGTTTGTTTTAACACTTATGTTGACAACAGGAATGTATGCACAAAATGTTACCGGACTGGTAACGAGCGACGACGGTCCCTTGCCAGGGGCAACGGTCCTAGTTAAAGGGACAAACAGTTTTGCAACGACAGACTTTGATGGTAATTTTTCCATAGAAGCCAATCAGGGCGATGTTTTAGTAGTTTCTTTTGTAGGATATACTACTCAGGAAGTGACGGTAAGTGGGGATCAACTTACAATTAGTTTGGAGCTTGGAAATCTTTTAGATGAAGTAGTTGTAACTACAGGTTACGGTACACAGTCCAAAAGAGATATTACCGGAGCTGTTTCTACTATTGAAGCAGATGAATTAACTTCGGTTCCGGCAACTACCTTTTCCCAACAAATGCAGGGACGTGCATCTGGAATTTCCGTAGTAAGCGATGCCACACCTGGGGGTGAGGCAACGGTTCGTATCCTGGGTTTTGGTACCATTGGAAACAACAATCCACTCTACATAATTGATGGGGTTCCCTCTCAAAATCAAGGGAATTTAAATCCGGGTGATATTGAATCCTTCCAAATATTGAAAGACGCTTCATCTGCATCTATTTACGGATCCCGTGCGGCAAATGGGGTGATCATTATTACCACTAAAAAAGGAAAGGTAGGAGAGCCTAGAATTTCGTACAGTACCTATTACGGTTGGCAAAATACGGCCACTGACGTTGAGGTATTAGATGCCAGAGGATTGGGAGAATATTTATACTTAGCCGATTATTATGCAGGCAAAACCCCTTCTCATGGTCAATACGGATTTAGCGGAACCCCTGAAAATCCCCAAATTTCAATTCCAAATTATATTTTTCCAAGTGGAGCAAATAGTGTCGATGAATCATTATATTCCCTAACACCAGATAATATTTATGCCATTACTCGGGCGGCTGATACTAACTGGTGGGAGGAAGTAACCCGATCGAATGCTCCTTTATATAGCCATCAAATTGATGCAAGTGCCGCTACTGAAAAATCACAATACGCCTTTACAGCCAACTTTTTTAGTCAAGACGGGATAATAGATTTTGTAGGCTACCAACGGGCTTCTATCCGATTAAATTCCTCAACCAAGACCTTGGGAGATCGATTGACTGTAGGAGAAAACTTTACGGTTTCTTTAGACAATCGTAAAGGAGGGTATGGAAACGATGGGGAACAAAATGCAGTTTCTGGTTCTTACAAGCACCATCCTCTTTTACCCGTTTATGATATTGCCGGAAATTTTGCAGGATCAAGGGGTTTAAATTTAGGCAATAACTTTAATCCTTATGCTTCTTTACATCGAAATCAAGACGATAGAAGAAGACGCAGTAGAGTCTTTGGAAATGTTTTTGCTGAGCTTGAAATTGCAGAAGACTATAAGTTAAAATCTAGTTTTGGAGTCAACATTCAAAATGGAAGAGCCTTAAATATTGGAAGACCTCAGCCGGAATATGTAGAAGGAAATTTCATCAATGGTCAGACCAGTTCCCATTCATGGGAATACCAGTGGACTTGGACCAATACCTTGTCATGGGAGCAAACCTATAATGATGTTCATAGTTTCAAGGCCTATGTAGGGGTAGAGGCTATTGAAGGATTTGGAGAGTTTTTTGGTGCAGGGAGACAACGCTTCCCTTTTGAAACAACTTCCATTATCAGTTATTTGGACTTAGGAAATCAAAGTACAGCAAGTAATTTTGGAAATATCTTTCAAGACTTTTCCTTGTGGTCTCAATTTGGACAAGCCAATTATAATTACAATGATAAATACCTTGCTCAAGTTACGGTTCGTAACGATGCTTCTTCCCGATTTAAATCTGCTACAAACAGTGCTTTTTTCCCTGCGTTTAGTTTGGGATGGAGGCTTTCTGAGGAAAATTTTATGAATGAAATCGATTGGGTTGACGATTTAAAATTGCGTTATGGATGGGGTAAAACGGGAAACCAAGAAATTGGAGACTACAATGCTTTTACTCAATTTAGATCTTCTTCATACAATTCGGGTTATCCGATTGACGGAAGTGCTTCTTCTGCAACGCTGGGTTATGATCCTGCTCAATTTGGGAATCCAAATGCAAAATGGGAAGCCACCACCTCTAACAATATTGGTTTTGACGCCCTTTTATTTGATCAAGCAATCTTTGTTGAATTTGATTTGTGGAATCGTACGACCTCGGATCTGCTCTTGACGGTTCCTGTCATTTATTCTGCAGGTGATGCGGGAGCCCCTGCTGTAAACATTGGGGAAATGTATAATGAAGGAATTGATTTTGCGTTCGATTGGATTTATGATATCAATGACGATTTCCGATTGACTATTGGAGGAAATATTTCTGCATATAAAAACGAAGTCAAAAAATTGGATGCGTTTGATACCCCTATTTTTGGATTCAATAGACGAGTTCCGGCGTTGACAAGAACTTCTGTAGGCGATCCCATTTCTTCCTTATATGGTTTTTTGACAGACGGTATTTTTCAGTCTCAAGCGGAAGCAGATGCATGGGTTCCTTATGGAACTACGGGTTACAATGCTCCGGGTAAATTTAGATATGTTGATGTCAATAATGATGGAGAAATCAATGACGATGACCGAACCATTATTGGGAATCCTCACCCGGATTTTGTGTATGGGATCAATTTAAATTTAAAGTATAGAAACCTAAATCTAAATGTATTTGGCAATGGGGTTCAAGGAAACGATGTATATAATTATGTACGTTATTTCGCAGATTTTAACACCTTCCAAGGGAATCGTTCCGTAAGAGCCTTACGAGATGCTTGGCAACCCAGCAATCCCTCTGCACCGAGAAGCCAATGGACTGCTGCTAATCCCAACGCAACTTCACCCATCCCCGATGCAAACGATCAAATCAGTAGTAGAACCTCTACCTATTTGATTGAGGATGCTTCCTATTTCAGACTGAGAAATATACAATTGACCTATACTTTTGATGATGTAATCAACAGTGCTTTGGGTATTTCCGGAGGTCAGATTTACTTCCAAGCTCAAAACCTCTTTACGTTTACCAATTACTCTGGTTTGAATCCAGAAATACAAACAGGAAATGACATTCAATTGGGATATGATGGAGGCTTTACGCCTGTTTCTAAGACGCTTACCGTCGGGTTGAATCTATCTTTATTTTAATCTAAATCAAAAAAAACAAGATGAAAAAATTAAAAATGTTTTTAACAGCAGCACTTACCTTTTCACTAATTTTTGTTGGGTGTGGTGACGAGTTTTTGACGAAGGAGCCTCAAGCGTCTCTTTCAGGACCTGCACTAAACAATGCAGCAGGAGTAGAAGGTAAATTAATATCTGCCTACAGAACCTTAACGGGTGCTGGACTTGATGGTGCAGGAGGACCTTGGTACTATTCTACTTGGGCATGGATCTTTGGATCCATCTCTTCGGATGATGCTTTAAATGGAACCGATGCGGGAGATCAGCCCGAACATTCGTTTATTGAATCCTATGACTTTAACACCTTTAATGTTCACAATCGAGATAAATGGCGTTCCGGATATTGGGGGGTAGCTAGAGCCAACGATGTAATCCTAAGTGCAGAAGCCGCAGAAGATTTGTCCTCCACGAGAAAAGCAGAGATCATTGGAGAAGCTAAATTCATCAGAGGATGGCAACATTTTGAAATGCAGAAAATGTACCGTACTCCTAAATATGTAGGCGAAGAGAATTTTAGCTTGGATGATTTAGAGGCTTCTAAAGTTCCCAATAGTGGAAAAATTTGGACTCAGATCGAACAGGATTTTTCAGATGCAGCAGCGGTGCTCCCTTCCTCTCAGTCAGAAGTGGGTCGAGCAACGAGTTGGGCAGCGAAAGCCTATTTGGCAAAGGCTAAAATTTTCCAATCGGATTGGGCTGGAGCGGAACCCATATTAATGGATATTATCAACAACGGTCCCTTTGACTTGGTTGACAAATTTGAAGACAATTATTTGGTAGCCACCCGAAACAACAAAGAATCGATCTTTGAAATTCAATATGCGGTTTCCAGTGCAGATACCAACGCATCTAATGCAGAGATTGGATTGGCTCATCCGTATATTTCTCCTTGGGGATGTTGTGGATTCCTTCAGGCCCCACAGGACTTGGTAGATTTTTTCCAAACAGATGCAGAGGGGTTGCCTTTATTAGATGAGTCCTGGAAAACCAATCATATTACCAACCCTACAGGGGAAGAAGCGACTATTGGAAAACCAATCGGGGATCCTTCCGTAGATCCACGTTTAGACCACACTGTGGGGCGTCCCGGTATTTTGTATAAAGGATTTCATATCATGCAGGTGGATTACATCCGGGATTTGACGTATGCAGGACCTTATTTTTCCAAAAAACACGTGGCAGAGCCTGAAGGATTTGGAATAGGAGGATGGGGAAACCTTTCCGCAAATAACTTTAGAATCATGCGTTTGGGTCATGTCTTGTTATGGGCAGCAGAGGCCAAAGTAGAATTAGGGAAATTGGAGGAAGCGAGAATGTTGGTGAATCGTTTAAGAAGAAGAGCTGCGAACCCCGATGGTTTTGTTCCTGAAGCTATTCAAGGAGAAACACGTTCGGATTATACAACGACTTCTAACCCTGCGGCTAATTACAATATTGGTGAGTATACGGAAGTATGGTCAGATCAGACAATTGCAAGAAGAGCCGTTCGCTATGAAATGAGACTTGAAACTGCAATGGAAGGAAATCGTTTTTTCGATTTACAAAGATGGGGTGTTCAGTCCGAGGTTCTAAATGATTACCTTTCCAGAGAATCCAAGTATCGAGTTTACCTTCAAGGAAAACAATTTAGTGCACCTAAGAATCAATTCTATCCGATACCCACCTATGCGATTGATCGATCGTTTAAGGATGGAGAGCCAACGTTAACGCAAGATCCTAACTATTAGAGTTTTTCATGATCAGAGGATGGAAAAGTCATAAGGAACATTCCTTGTGACTTTTCTTATTTAGAGGTTTCTCTTTCAATAAGATCTGTTTTTAAAACGATGGTTTTAAAGGAGGGATTTTTGTTAAGTTTACGGTCCTTTTGTTCCCTAAGAAAGAGTTGAACAGCTTGTTCACCCATAAGAACCGCATCTTGATTGATGGAAGTAATACCGGGATTCGTAAGAGAGCCCATAAGGGTATTTCCAAACCCTACCAATTTAATACTAGAAGGAATGGGAATTTTTCTTTCGTTTATATACTTCAAGGCTCCTATGGCTAAAGGATCAGTAAAGCAAACCAAACTATCCAATTCAATATTGTGTTCAAACAACTTTTTGGTGAGTTCATAGCCATCTTCGATAGAACTATTTTGAGAGATAGCCACTCTGCTAGGATCAAAATCGAGCTGGTATTTTTCCAATGTATTTTTATAACCAAGAAAGCGATCAATTGAGTTTTGAGGAATTAATCGCCCTCTCAGATTTGCGATTTTTTTACATCCTTTTTTTATAAGATGTTCCGTGGCGAGTGCTCCCATTTTTTTATCATCAATATGAACTTTTGAGCATTCAATTAATTTAGAAATACGGTCAAAGAGAATAAGCGAGGTTTGAGTGTTCATAATTTCTCGTATAGGACTCAAATCCACGGTTTCTGCTGTCAGCGACATTAATATACCATCTACCTTTCGGTTGAGTAGGGTTTGGATCAGTTTTTTTTCTCTTTCCTGCGATTCATTCGAAATGGTAACGATGACGCTGTAATCATTTTTTTCTGCTTCACTTATAATCCCACTAATAACTTCAATAAAAAACTGATTTTCGGTTGAAGGAATAATCAAACCGATCAGTTTTGTTTTTTTGGTTCTCAGATAGGCAGCTTGAACACTGGGCTGATATCCTACTTTTTTAACATATTCATGAACTTTTTTTTTGGTTTTGGCACTGATGTCAGGATAGTCTTGAAGTGCTTTCGAAATGGTTGTGGTTGAAAGCTTTAGCTCTTTTGCGATATCTTTTAGTGTAATTCCCATCGGTTCTTTATTTTTTTGTCGCTTTGTCAAAGCTACGCATTTACTAAATCGATTTAGTTACTGATTCATCTTCTTTTTAACAATTTATTAAGAATTATACAAAATCAATCCTTAAAATTGCTACTAACTATATATAACCAATTAATAATTTAACGACAATGAAAAAAGAGTTCTTTAAGAAATTCCTGTTCGTGTTAGCTTTTATGCTTTCGGCGGGAATTTACGCTCAGAATGTTACTGGTACAGTAACGAGCGACGACGGACCTTTGCCAGGTGCAACCGTACTTGTTAAAGGTTCTAACAATTTTGCAACCACTGATTTCGATGGAAATTTTACAATCGAAGCAGCTCAAGGAGATGTTTTGGTGGTTTCTTTTGTTGGATATACCACTCAAGAAGTTCCTGTTGATGGGGATGCATTAACGATTTCTCTCGCCTTGGGTAATCTACTTGAGGAAGTAATCGTAACCACTGGTTATGGTACGCAGTCCAAAAGAGATATTACAGGTGCTGTAACGACCGTTGAAGCAGATGAACTACTTGCAGTTCCTGCAACAACTTTCTCTCAACAACTTCAAGGACGTGCCTCAGGTATCTCTATTATCAACGATGCAACACCCGGTGGTGAGGCAACAGTGCGTATTAGAGGATATGGTACAATTGGAAATAACAACCCATTATATATTATTGATGGTGTACCTTCTCAATCTCAGGGAAATATTAACCCAAATGACATCGAATCATTACAAATTTTGAAAGACGCATCTGCTGCTTCGATCTATGGTTCTCGTGCATCCAACGGGGTAATCATTATCACTACCAAAAAAGGTAAAGTGGGAGCACCACAAATTTCATACAACGCATACTACGGATGGCAAAATGCTGCTGAAGATGTTGAAGCATTAGATGCTTCTGGTCTTGGAGAGTATCTTTACCTTGCGGATTACTATGCTGGAAAAACTCCTTCTCACGGTCAGTACTCTTTTAGCGGTACTCCTGAAAACCCTCAGGTCAGTATTCCTAATTATGTATTCCCTAGTGGTGCTTCATCTGCGAATGAGTCTTTATACTCTTTAACACCAGACAATATTTATGCAATCACTCGTTCTGCGAATACCAACTGGTGGGAAGAAGTAACTCGCTCAAACGCGCCAATTACAAGTCACCAAATTCAAGCAAGTGGTGCAACTGAAAGTTCTCAGTATGCATTCACTGCAAACTACTTTTCTCAAGATTCTCCTGTAGAGTTTGTAGGATATGAAAGAGCTTCTATCCGTTTCAACTCTTCTACTAAGACATTAGGAGATCGTTTGAAAGTGGGTGAAAACTTTACACTTTCTTTAGACAATCGTAAAGGAGGTTATGGGAACAACGGAGAGCAAAATGCAGTATCTGTATCGTATAAGCACCACCCACTATTACCGGTTTATGACGTTGCTGGAAACTTTGCGGGATCTCGTGGTTTGAACTTAGGTAACAACTACAATCCCTATGCAACACTTTTCAGAAACCAAGACGATAGAAGTAAGCGTTTCAGAGCGTTTGGTAATGTTTTTGCAGAAGCAGATATTGTGGATAAAGTTACCGTGAAGTCAAGCTTTGGTTTTGATGTAGTAGGTAGAAGAGGCCTTTACATTGGTCGTCCCCAACCAGAATATGTGGAAGGAAACTTCATCAACGGTCAAACATCATTATTCCAAAATTCCTACCAGTGGAACTTCACTAATACCATCGCATACAGTGAAACATTCAATGATATTCACAAAGTAGATGCAGTATTAGGGGTAGAAGCAATTGAGGCTTTTGGTGAACAATTTGGTGCTGGAAGACAACGTTTCCCATTTGAAACTACTGAAATCATCAGTTATTTAAGTGCGGGTAACCAGGGTACTTCTTCTAACTATGGTTATTCTGAGGTTGACTACGCATTGTGGTCCCAGTTTGCAAAGCTTAACTACGGCTATGGTGATAAATACCTTGCTCAGGTAATTGTACGTAATGATGCGTCTTCTCGATTTAAGGCAGCTTCCAACAGTGCAGTTTTCCCAGCATTCAGTTTAGGATGGAGAATTTCTGAAGAAGACTTTATGAGTGGATTGACTTTTATCGATGACTTAAAATTACGTTATGGATGGGGTCAAACAGGGAACCAAGAAATTGGAGACTATAACGCATATACCTCTTTCCAGTCCACTTCCTTTAACTCTTCTTACCCAATTGATGGTAGTGCAGCGGCTGCAACACAAGGATACAACGCTTCTCAATACGGGAATCCAAATGCGAAGTGGGAAACGACAACGTCTAACAACATTGGATTTGATGCAGCTATGCTGGATCGTAAGTTAAGCCTTGAGTTTGATCTATGGAACCGCAGAACTACTGACTTATTATTGAATGTTCCGATCGCATACTCTGCGGGTGATGGAGCAGCTCCTGCCTTAAACGTTGGAGAGGTTCTTAACGAAGGGTTTGACCTAGGTATTAACTATAGCGACCAAAAAGGAGACTTTGGATACTCAATTGGAGCGAATATTTCTCAATACAAAAACGAAATCATCCAGTTAGATGAATTCGATACTCCTATTTTTGGATACAACTCTCGTGTACCTGCGGTATCTATTACCGAAGTAGGTTCACCGATCTCAATGTTCTACGGTTTCCAAGTAGAAGGAATTTTCCAATCTCAGGCTGAAGCAGATGCATGGCCTGCTTACGGATCGTACAACGCTCCTGGTAAATTCAAAATTGCAGATGTAAACAATGACGGTCAAATTAATGACGACGATCGAACTCAAATCGGGAATCCACACCCTGATTTCACTTACGGTATTAACTTGAACTTGACATACAAGAACTTCAACTTAAACGTATTTGGAAATGGATCTAGTGGAAACGATTTGTACAACTATGTACGTTACTTTGCTGATTTTAACACTTTCCAAGGTAACCGTTCTGTTAGAGCATTGCGTGATGCATGGCAACCTAGCAATCCATCAGCTCCTAGAAGCCAATGGACTGCAGCGGATCCGAACGCAACTTCTCCAATTATGGACGCAAACGACCAAATTAGTAGTAGAACATCTACTTACTTAATTGAGGACGGTTCATATTTCCGATTGAAAAACATTCAATTAACGTATTCTTTCGGAGATGCAATAAAAGACGCTTTAGGTATTTCAGCAGGTCAAATATATCTACAGGGTCAAAATCTAGTAACCATTACAGACTATACCGGTACGAATCCTGAAATCCAAACAGGTGCTGATACTACTTTAGGCTTTGATGGAGGTTATATGCCAGTTTCTAAGACAGTAATTTTAGGGCTGAATCTTTCTTTATTTTAATTTTTAACAACAACTAGAAAAATGAAAAAACTAAAATTTTTATTATTCGCATCAATGGGAATCCTCGCCATTACGGTAAGCTGTAGTGATGACTTTCTATTGAAAGAGCCACAAGGTTCGATTGCAGGACCTTCATTAGCTAATGCAGCTGGAGTTGAAGGGAAATTAATTGCCGCATACCGAACGCTTTCTGGGCAAGGTATGAACGGGGGTGGTACTTGGTACTACGACATCCACGGATGGATTTTTGGAGGTATTGCTTCTGATAACGGCCTGAAAGGAACGGATGCGGGTGACCAACCTGAGCATTCCTTTATTGAGGCCTATGACTTTACTACTTTTAATGATCACATTAAAGATAAGTGGAGATCTGTTTACTGGGGTATGTCCAGAGCTAATGATGTAATTGACAGTGCTGCTGAAGCTGAAGATCTTGATGCAGGACGTGCTGCGCAGATTGTTGCTGAAGCAAGATTTTTACGTGGCTTCCACGCTCTAGAAGCGCAGAAGCATTTCCGTAATCCTTCTTATGTTGATGACGCTGCTTATGACTTAAACGATGTTGAAAGTTCTAAAGTTCCTAATACAGGACCTATTTGGGATCAAATCATCGCTGACTTCGCTGCTGCAGCTTCGGGTCTTCCCGCTACACAAGCCGAAGTAGGAAGAGCTACTAGCTGGGCTGCTAAAGCATTTTTAGCTAAAACTCATATGTATTCTGGTGATCCAGGCTTAATTGCTGCTGCCATTCCTGTGATGGAAGATATCGTGAACAACGGTCCTTTTTCTTTGACAGCTAAATTTGAAGATAACTTCCTAGTTGCTACTCGTAACAACTCTGAGTCAATCTTTGAAATTCAGTATGCTATTTCAAGTGCAGATGACCAAAACTCAAACAAAGGAGTTGGTTTAGCGCACCCTTATATTTCACCTTGGGGATGCTGTGGTTTCTACCAAGCTCCACAAGATTTGGTAGATTTCTTCCAAACAGATGCTAATGGACTTCCTCTATTAGACGAATCATGGAAAACCAATCACATTACGAATCCTAACGGAGCAAATGTAGGTCAAGCTATTGGTAATCCATCGGTTGATCCAAGATTAGATCACTCTGTAGGGCGTCCTGGTATTTTATACAAAAACCACCACATCATGCAAGTAGATTACATTCGTGATCTAACGTATGCAGGTCCTTATTTCTCTAAAAAGCACGTGGCTGAGCCCGAAGCTTTCGGAGTAGGTGGCTGGGGTAACCTATCTGCAAACAACTACCGTATCATGCGTTTAGCACATGTGAAACTTTGGTTGGCAGAAGCGTATGTAGAAGCGGGACGTTTAGAAGATGCACGTGCGCAAGTAAATGATCTTCGTGCTCGTGCAGCAAATCCTGCTGGTTTTGTAAAAGAAGCAATCCAAGGAGCTACACGTACTGAATTTACTACTACAGACAATCCTGCTGCAAACTATAACATTTCTGAATATACAGCTGCATGGACTGACCAATCGGTTGCGCGTCGTGCGGTTCGTTACGAAGGACGTTTAGAAACTGCAATGGAAGGTCATCGTTTCTTTGATCTTCAAAGATGGGGAGTACAAAGTCAAGTATTAAACGATTATATTGCTAGAGAGTCTAAGTATAGAATTTATCTTCAAGGTAAATCCTTCACGTCTCCTAAGAATCAATATTATCCAATTCCTCAACAAGCGATCGATCGCTCTTTTGTTGAAGGTGAGCCCACTTTAACTCAGGATCCTAACTACTAGTAGTTTAGTCTTGTAAAGTTTGAAGCCATGGAGTATCTTTACTCCATGGCTTTTTCTATTAAATTAACTGATGTCATGTCAAACAATCTTTATCTAGTTTATCTTTTTGTTTTCCTATTTCTTAATTCGTGTACCCCTTCGAAAGATCAATTATTTAGATCTTTGCCTTCTCATTCTACCCATATTGAATTTGAAAATACAATCACAGAAACCGACGATTTCAATATTCTCAATAATGAATACATTTTCAATGGTGGGGGAGTAGCCGTTTCGGATTTTGATAATGATGGATTACCTGATTTGTTTTTTACCGGAAATATGGTTTCCAATAAATTGTATCTTAATTCAGGAGATTTTAAATTTCGAGATATTACAGATCAAGCCCGCTTGAATTCAGAGGGTTTGTGGTCAACTGGGGTTGCCATTGCGGATATAAATTCGGATGGTTGGATGGATATTTATATTTGTGCCTCCATGCACGAAACCAATCGGGTGAACCGTTTGTATATCCATCAGGGTTTGGACGAACAAGGCACACCTACCTTTACCGAAGAAGCCGAAGCTTATGGATTAAATGATGCCAATAACAGTATGGCCGCAAGTTTTATTGATTATGATAACGATGGAGATTTGGATCTTTACGTTCTTAACAATGAACAAAACGAAAGTATTCCTACCAATTATCGAAAAAAAATTACCGATGGTTCTGCATCCAGCAATGATAAATTGTATAGGAATAATAATGATGGAACTTTTACGGATGTCACTCTGGAAGCCGGAATCACCATAGAGGGATACGGATTGAGTGTTACGCCCTTGGACGTTAATAAAGACCAGTGGGTGGATCTTTTTATTACCAATGATTACTTGACCAATGATCTATTGTATATCAATCAAAAGGACGGTACTTTTAAAAATGAGGTAACCGATTACTTATTGCACCAAAGCAAATTTTCTATGGGTTCGGATGCTGCGGATTTTAACAATGACGGACAAACCGATATTATTTCATTAGACATGTTAGGCGAGACACACGAACGTAAAAAAACCACGATCGCTAAAAGTTCTTTTTTTCAAAACGTTCTCAACAAAAAATGGGACTACCAAAGCCAACACATGCGAAATATGTTATTTAAAAACAACGGTCCCCAATTACCTTTTTCTGAAATCGGCCAATATTCGGGAGTTTATCAAACCGATTGGAGTTGGTCACCTTTGTTTGTTGACGTGGATTACGATGGGTTTAAAGATTTACTGATTACCAACGGTTTTCCTAGAGATATTACCGATATGGATTTTGCTAACTATCGTTTAGATGCCGGTTCTTATGTTCCTATAAAAGTATTGCTAGACTCCATTCCCGTTATTAAAATCCCGAATTATTCGTATCAAAACAATGGTGATTTAACCTTTAACGATAAAGGCGAAGCGTGGGGTTTAAATATTCCTTCTTTTTCAAATGGGGCTATTTTTAGTGATCTTGACCTAGATGGTGATTTGGACTATGTGGTGAACAATATCAATGACAAGGCCTTTGTTTTTGAAAATCAACTCAATCTAAAAAATCCCGAAAAACAATACATCAAAGTTCATCTTGAAGGAACGGATAAAAACCGAAACGGTCTGGGAGCCAAAGTCGTTTTGAAATTCTTAGATTCTACTTTTCAGTACCACGAACAACAACTTTCTAGAGGATATATGTCTTCCGTAGACCCTACTCTTTACTTTGGTATTCCTTCCGATAAAAAGATTGAATCCATTGAAGTTCTTTGGCCTGATGGTATGTGGAGTATTTTAAAAAATATTGAACTAAACAAACACTACACGATTAGCCATCAAAATGCGGAGATTCCTGAAACCATTGTCTTTCCATTTACGGAGCGAGAAGTTGCGTATGAGTTTCATGAGGTAGCCGCCCAGTACGGTATTGACTACTTCCATGAGGAGAAAAACGTTCAGGATTTTTTCAATCAACGCTTGTTGCCTCATAAACTCTCTCAAAATGGTCCTTGTTTGACCGTAGGAGATATTAACGGCGATGGTCTAGAGGATTTTATTGTAGGAAGTTCTTCTCAATTTTCGCCCATGGTTTTTTACCAAAACGGGAAAAATGGATTTTCTTCAAAGGCCTTATTCGATCAAGAAGAACAAAAAAAATACGAAGTAGAAAATATGACTCTATTCGACTTGGAAAACGATGGAGATTTAGATTTGTATTTAGTCTCAGGGGGCAATCAATTTGATCCCGGAAATGAGTTTTATCAAGACCGGATTCTCATCAACGATGGTCAAGGAAAATTTACTTTGGATGCATCTCGTTTACCCGCCATTTTCTCCAATGGATGTGTGATCCGACCCGGAGATTTCGATCATGATGGAGATTTGGACTTATTTGTAGGTAGCAGAAACAAACCCAATGCTTATCCACTTTCCGATCCAAGCTACTTGCTCCAAAATAACGATGGATTTTATCAAGATGTCACTGATAAAATGTTACCAGCACTTTCTTCTTTTGGAATGGTAAGTGATGCGAAATGGGCCGATATCGATGGAGATGATCGTGAGGATCTTATTATCGTAGGAGAATACAGCCCTGTAAATGTTTATCTTAATAAAGAAGATCATTTTGATCTTTTAGAATCAGAAACGTTACTTAATGCCTATGGGTTGTGGAGAAGTATGGAAATTTTAGATTTGGATCAAGATGGTGACTTAGACATACTATTGGGCAATATCGGAAAAAATAATCTATATAATATTTCTCCAGAAACCCCATTGTTGATTTCTACATCTGATGTCGATCGAAATGGAAGTGTTGACCCTTTGATTTTAAATTTTCAAAAAAGTAAAAATGGTGAGTGGGATATGTACCCAGCTCAATTTTGGGATAATTTGACACAACAAAGTCCTCTTTTTCGTCAAGAGTTCGGGTCTTATAAAGCCTTCTCCAGAGCAAATTTTGAATACTATAAGAATAAAGGTCTGATTATTGAAGATGAACTGCTTAAAGTCCAATACGATGCATCCCAATGGGTAGAAAATTTAGGGAAGGGTACTTTTGAACTCAAAGCGCTTCCAGAATCCCTTCAGTTAGGTCCGATCAATGATTTTTTAACGTTACAAGAGGGAGATGATCTCACAATATTTATGGTAGGAAACGATTTTGGCGGCCCCCCTTTTGAAGGCAATATGGATGCGTTCCATGGGAGTATTTTACAATTTCAGGGAGGATCACTGATTACCAAAGCAGCAGAAGAATCCGGATTTCATGTATTTGGTGATGCCAGAGCGATGGATCAGGTTCGTCTGGAAAACGGCACCGACCTAATTTTAGTTTCTCAAAACCAAGGTCCTTTACTGGCTTTTGAGAAGAAAGCTCAATAATTCATCTAGATATCTATCGATATATTTTTTTGGGTTTCATTTGGTTGAAAAGCGTTACTTTTACATTTAATTGAAAAACGAAATTAACTGAATCTTACTCAAACCAATAACAATTGTGTAGATGAATTTTAGAATCCTTTTTTTAGCAATCCTATTTTCCTTTTTTACGGGATGCCTTGATTTAAGTGAAAACAAAACCTATGAAAAAGACCTTGAAAATCCGGAGCTTTTTCAACAGGCCATGCAAAACCTGACCGACATTGTGGTGTATGATATTTTTTCCCCACCGGTAGCTTCAAGGGTGTATCTCTATCCCACTCTGGCAGCCTATGAGATAATGGTTCTGAAAGACCCCAAATCGTATCGATCTCTTTCAGGACAGGTAAAAGAATTAAAACCCATCCCTAAACCAAAAAATGAAAATGTAAACCATCATTTAGCAGCCTTATACGCTTTCAATGAAGTGGGGAAAGCCCTTATTTTTTCTGAAAATAAAATGGAAGATTTTCAATCTAAACTGGATGAAAAATTTGACGATTTAAGCGTTCCCAATCGGGTGATAAAAGCCTCTCAACAATACGGGATTCAGGTAGCAGAGTTTATTATGAAATGGGCGGGGAGCGATATGTACAGTCAGACTCGTACTTTTCCAAAATATACCATTAAGGAAGAGGATCGGTTTTGGAAACCCACTCCCCCGGATTATATGGATGGAATTGAGCCGCACTGGAAGGAAATTAGAACGATGGTTTTGGATTCTTCTAATCAATTTGCACCTAAAGATCCCCTCAAGTTTGACTTAAACGAAGGCAGTCCCTTTCAAAAGCAATTGATGGAAGTTTTTAATGTGACCAATAATCTTGATAAAGATCAAATTGAAATCGCCAAATTCTGGGACTGTAATCCCTACGTTACCCATCACAGGGGACACGCCATGTTTGCAACCAAAAAAATAACCCCGGGAGGACACTGGATCGGGATAACGGCCATAGCGACTAGACAAGCACAGAGTGATTTTGCCGAAACCATCAATGCCTATGCGAATGTTTCTATTGCTCTTTTTGATGCTTTTATAAGTTGTTGGGATGAAAAATGGGATACCCTTATTGTCCGTCCAGAAACATTGATTAACCAGTACTATGATGAAGAGTGGTTGCCTTTATTGCAGACTCCACCATTCCCAGAATACACAAGTGGTCACTCGGTAATATCTCGAGCAGCCGCCGTGACGCTCACGGATTTATATGGAGACAACTTTGCCTTTTCCGATACGACCGAAGTTTTGTATGGATTGCCCGTACGAGATTACAAATCCTTTATGCATGCCTCTGAAGAGGCTGCCATTTCAAGACTCTACGGAGGAATCCATTATATGATGGCGATTGAAGAAGGAGTCAATCAGGGCCAGTCTGTGGGAGATTATATTGTAAAAACAATTCAAACCAAGATTTCGGAGCCTCAAACGATTGAATAAAATCAATAAGATGCAAAAAAAACAACTCAACTTTTGGCAAATACTAACCATGAACTTCGGTTTTTTCGGAGTTCAATTTAGCTTTGGATTACAGCAAAGTAATATGAGTGCTATTTATAAGTACTTAGGAGCTGAAGAGTCTGAGTTACCCCTATTATGGTTGGCGGGGCCAGTTACGGGTCTGATTGTTCAGCCCATTATAGGAGCGATCAGTGACGGTACTTGGTCTCCAAAATTCGGAAGAAGAAAACCTTTTTTTCTCATAGGAGCGATTTTGGCGAGTATCTGTTTAGTCATCATGCCTTATTCCAGTTCAATATGGATGGCTGCCGGTTTATTATGGATTTTAGATGCAGCCAATAACATTGCTTTGGAACCCTATCGTGCTTTTATCTCGGATAAACTTCCTGAAAAACAATATTCTTTTGGATTTTTGGTTCAAAGTTTTTTTACAGGATTAGGAACTACGTTGGCCAATTTTACACCGGCTATTTTAGTGTCTTTTGGAATCCTAACCTTAACGGATAAAATGGATAATGGGATTCCTGTTTCGACTTACTGGGCATTCGGAATTGGGGCCGCAGCCTCTATAATTACCATTTTGATTTCGGTATTTACAACCTCAGAATATCCTCCTACCGAGGAAGAGTTAAGACAAATAGAGGCTTTTAAAAAAGAAGGGAATATTGTGGTCAAAACCCTTAATGATATCACCGAGGCTTTCAAAGATATGCCCTTGACGATGAAGCAGTTGATACCCGTGATGTTTTTTCCTTGGTATGCCATGTTTTGTTATTGGCAATATTTAACTTCGGCTTTGTCTCTATCTCTGTATGGTACCTTAGATCAGACTACCTCTTATTTTAACCAAGCTCAATTGTTGACAGGAAATTTAAATGGAACCTATAATATCATTTGTTTTACCATCGCTTTTGCCATGATCCCGATTGCGCGAAAACTAGGAGCTAAACAACTCCATTTTATGAGCCTTTTGATCGGTGGCATGGCACTTTTGAGTATGCCTCTATTAAATGATACCGATCTGTTGTTTACACTGCCATTTGGGGACGGGATCGCAGTATCTCAGATTTATTTATTTTCATTTGGTCTAGGTATCACTTGGGCATCCATGATGGCAATGCCTTATCAAATGTTGGCATCTTCAATTCCGACTGGAAAGACGGGTATATATATGGGTATTTTTAATATGTTTATAGTGATACCTATGATTATCCAAATTTTTTCTGTCCAGTATTTTGTGTACGACTTTTTGGGTCAAAACCCCATTAACATTATCCGATTGGCTGGAATTTTTCTAATTATCGGAGGAATTTTTTCATTGTTTGTAAGCCAACCTAAATCTTCATAAATTTATTCAAATAAATGCGGATAGTATCCATCCTAATCCCATATAATTAGTAGCTATGAGCAAAGAAAAACAAAGAAGGGCAGCATTGGTTTACCATGCAAAGCCCAGACCTGGAAAGATTGAAGTTGTACCCACAAAAAAATACGAATCGCAGCGAGATCTAGCTTTGGCGTATTCTCCGGGAGTAGCTATTCCTTGCTTGGAAATTGACAAAACCAAAACGGATGTTTATAAATACACAAATAAAGGGAATTTGGTGGCTGTCATATCCAACGGAACAGCAGTTTTGGGATTGGGTGATATTGGACCGGAGGCCTCCAAACCCGTAATGGAAGGTAAAGGCTTACTCTTTAAGATTTTTGCTGATATCGATGTGTTTGATATTGAAGTGGATGCCAAAGACCCCGATAAATTTATTGAAGCAGTTAAAGCCATAGCACCCACTTTTGGAGGGATTAATTTAGAAGACATTAAATCCCCCGAAGCTTTTGAAATAGAACGCCGTTTGAAAGAAGAACTGGATATTCCTGTGATGCACGATGACCAGCATGGAACAGCCATTATTTCTGCCGCCGCATTAATCAATGCACTGGAAATTGCCAAGAAGAGTATGGAACATGTTAAAATAGTGGTCTCAGGGGCGGGAGCAGCAGCTATTTCATGTACCAAACTTTATTGTGCTTTTGGTGCAAAACTCGAAAATATTGTCATGCTTGACAGTAAGGGAGTTATTCGTAAAGATCGAGATAATTTAACACCTGAAAAGGATGAATTTGCTACGGATAGAGATTTAAATACTTTGGAAGAGGCCATGGTTGATTCCGATGTCTTCATTGGTTTATCCAAATCGGATATTGTCAGTCCCAAAATGCTAAAATCAATGGCTCAAAATCCTATTGTTTTTGCAATGGCCAATCCCGATCCAGAAATCGGATACCACCTGGCTTGTGCTACAAGAGAAGACATTATTATGGCAACTGGAAGGTCAGACCATCCCAATCAGGTTAACAATGTACTCGGTTTTCCTTTTATTTTTAGAGGAGCATTAGATGTTCGAGCAACCACTATCAACGAACAAATGAAAATGGCGGCTGTTAAAGCGTTAGCGAGCCTAGCAAAAGAATCCGTTCCGGAACAAGTCAATGTGGTTTATGATAAAACCCGGTTAAGTTTTGGAAAAGATTATATCATACCCAAACCTTTTGATCCTCGTTTAATTTCCACGGTCCCACCTGCAGTGGCACGAGCGGCGATGGACTCAGGAGTAGCTACAACCCCCATTGAAGATTGGAATCGATACATTGAAGTACTTGAAAATCGATTGGGAAATAGTGAAAAAATGGTTCGTTTAGTACATGGACGTGCTAAAGCGGCCCCCAAACGCCTTGTCTTTGCTGAAGCGGATCATATGGATGTTTTGAAAGCAGCCCAAATTGTAAAAGAGGAAGGGATAGCCCATCCGATATTACTGGGAAATAAGACTACGATCGAGGCTTTAAGAAAAGCCATTAATTTTGATGAAGAGGTCGAAATTGTTGATCCAAAGGATGCAAGTCAAGATGAAAAGCGCAACGAATATGCCTTCCTTTTTTGGCAAGAACAAAAACGAAAAGGATACACACTTTACGATGCCCAACGATTGATGCGTGAACGCAACTATTATGCTTCTATGATGATTAAAAATGGAGATGCCGATGCAATGATATCCGGCTATTCCAGGAACTATCGTTCAGTTATCAAGCCCATATTGGAAACAATTTCAAGAGCTAAAGGTGTAAATAAAGTAGCTGCAACCAACCTTATGTTGACCAAATCGGGACCTTTGTTTTTGTCAGATACAACCATTAATGTTGAACCTACCGCAAAGGAATTAGCAAAAATTGGTCAAATGACAGGCAAAATGGCAGAACTATTTGGTTTAGAGCCCGTTATAGCGATGCTTTCTTTCTCAAATTTTGGTTCCTCTCGATTTCCACAAGCCAAAAAAGTTTCTGAAGCCGTATCCATTCTCCATCGTAGTAATCCTAACTTGACCATTGATGGTCCTATACAGTCTGACTTTGCTTTAAATAAAGAATTGCTCCAAAAAGGATTTCCATTTTCTTCATTGAGTAACAAGAAGGTAAATGTTTTGATTTTCCCCAATTTGGACGCAGCAAACATTACCTATAAATTAATGAAAGAGCTCAACGAAGCGCATTCCATAGGGCCTATTTTAATGGGATTGAATGAACCGGTTCATGTTATGCAATTAGGGGCTTCAGTTGAAGAAATAGTCAATATGTCTGCCGTAGCGGTGATTGACGCTCAGTCTAAAAATAAATGAAAGAATGATCACACAAATAAGAGGCCGCCTCATAGAAAAGTCTCCCACTGCAGTCGTTATTGATTGTGGAGGGGTGGGATACGAGCTTAATATTTCCCTCCATACATTTTCGCAGTTAGGCGATGACGAAAATTTAAAGTTATTTACTCATCTTCAAGTGCGTGAAGACTCTCATACTTTATTTGGTTTTTACTCTTCCGTGGAACGCTCGGTTTTTAGGCTTCTGATCTCTGTTTCTGGTATCGGTGCCAGCACCGCCCGAACAATGCTTTCCTCACTGGAGCCCAACCAAATTCAAAAGGCCATTATTTCGGATGATCTCAATACCATTAAATCGGTAAAAGGGATTGGCCTTAAAACAGCTCAACGGGTTTTGATTGAGCTTAAAGACAAAATGTTAAATCTTATTGAGGGTGAAGAAATTCAGCCTTTTGCAAACAATACAATCAAAGAAGAAGCGTTATCAGCATTAGAGGTTCTTGGTTATTCAAGAAAATCCTCAGAAAAAGTGATCGATAACGTCATTCAGTCTGCTTCTAAAAGCTCGGTAGAAGAGCTTATTAAAGCAGCTCTGAATAAATTATAAAGCCCTTTGATTGAATCAAAACGATATGTAGTTTTAAGATCGCCCCAAACCTTCATCCTATTTTTTTTTGGGATACTTATTTCCATTGGCGTTTTACAAGCTCAAGAAAAAGCAGATCTGGGAACTATTGAATTACCCGATCCCACTACTGCCTCCGAACAATATATCTATGATTCTGAAACCGATCGGTATATTTTTTCTAAAGAAATTGATGGATACCCCATAAATACACCATTAGTTCTCACCGTTAAAGAATACGAAGCCTTGGTTCTTAAAGAGCAAATGCAAACCTATTTTCAAGATAAAGTTCAAGCCTTGAGTGGTCGAGGAAGTAATTTGGAAGAAACCCAAAAGAATTTATTGCCCGAATTGTACGTAAACAATAAATTTTTTCAGACAATTTTTGGGAGTAGTGCAATTGACATTTCTCCACAGGGATCTATTGGGATCGATTTGGGATATCGCTATCAAAAAAATGACAACCCAAATGCCTCAATTGTCAATGATCGAAACAATGGATTTGACTTTGACCAAAGAATCAGTTTAAGTCTATTGGGAAAGATTGGGGAGCGCCTTCAGATCACGGCCAATTACGATACCGAATCTACTTTTGACTTTCAAAATTTGGTAAAAATTCAGTTTAACCCCCCCAAACTATCTGATGTATCGAATATTGTTCCTGGTAAATTAGGATCCAGTTTGGGAGGCATTCAAAATCGGGTCAATCAAGTTCAAGGGAGAGTAGATCAGGTTCAAAATCTTGCCAATCAAGCACAACAAGAAATTGGAAAAGTTAGAAATTCTTTGGACCAAGCCAAACAAAAAATTGAAGGTCTCAAACAGAATATCAACAACCTACCGAACAGTACTCAACAGGTTGGCAATCGGGTTGCAGATTATTTAAAAGGAAAAGTAACAGAGGATGCGATCTTACAAAATATTGATATTGGAAATATTAGCATGCCGATCAATAGCAACCTCATTCAGGGTGCACAGAGTTTGTTTGGAGTCCGAGCTGATCTTAAATTTGGAAATACAACTCTATCTGGGGTTTTTTCAGAACAACGATCTCAATCTCAAAACATTACTACCCAAGGTGGGGGTAAACTCCAAGAATTTAATATCTATGCACTGGACTATGAAGAAGATAGGCATTACTTCATCAGTCAATACTTTCGAGACAATTACGATGCCTTTTTGGAGACCTATCCTTATATTAATTCGCCCGTTCTAATTACTCGAATTGAAGTTTGGGTTACTAACAGAGGATATCAAACTCAAAATGTTAGAAATATAGTAGCCATTCAAGATTTAGGCGAAGCGCATCCTGATAATACTCGATTGGATGACCAAATACCCGGATTTTTTACTGCTGGAAATACGAATGCACCCCCTTCAAATAACAGGAACCTTTTGGATCCAGACGAAATTGGTTTTGGAGGGATTCTGACCAAAGACATTCGCGACATAGCCACTGTGAAAAAAGGATTTGGATCAGAAAGGGTAAATGAAGGTTATGATTATGCAGTACTTGAGAGTGCTAGAAAACTCAAGTCACAAGAATTTAGTTTTCATCCTCAATTAGGA
>JAYNHN010000008.1:14770-30399 GCA_038108035.1 Flavobacteriaceae bacterium | reverse complement strand
GAAAAAATCTGAGATAAAAATCTTGTTAGTTGACGATGAACCGGATATTCTTGAAATAGTTGGGTTCAACCTTCGGAAAGAAGGTTATCAGATCACCACCGCTTCCGATGGAATCGAAGCACTAAAGTTAGCTGACAAATTCCTTCCTCATCTTATCATTATTGATGTAATGATGCCCAATTTGGATGGAATAGAAACTTGTGAGCGTTTAAGACAAGACGACCGATTTCAAGATACAATTATCATGTTTTTGACCGCTCGGGGAGAAGATTATTCTTATGTTGCTGCTTTTGATTCAGGTGCGGACGATTATGTTACAAAACCCGTTAAGCCTAAAGTATTGGTTTCTAAGGTTAAAGCCCTGCTTAGGCGTTTTAAAAAAAAGGAACAAACCGAAACTCAAAAACTCCTTTTTCATAATTTAACGATTGACCGGGAAACGTATCGAATCCTTTTTCAAGACAAGGAATTAACGCTGCCAAGAAAAGAATTTGAATTGATTTATCTTTTAGCTTCAAAACCAGGTAAGGTTTTTGAGCGAAACCGTATCATGAGTGACATATGGGGGAGTGAGGTGGTAGTTGGAGATCGGACTATTGATGTGCATATACGAAAGCTTAGAGAAAAATTGGGAGACGATTTATTTAAGACCGTCAAAGGTGTAGGTTACAAGTTTGTACAACCTGAAAAATAAATCCGTGTCGGAAGTTAATATTCGCTTTTCTAGTTTTTTGATCGCTTTATATATTGGATTATCATCTTCTTTAATTCATTTTTTGATTGATCTTTTTCAATCCGATTACCATTTAGATGCTTTTCTACTTAAAAATTATTTGATTTCTTTTGTTTTGGTCTGGTTGTTTTCTTATATACTTCTTTATTTAACAATAGAACGTTTTATTTTAAAGAGGGCTAATGAAATCTACAGAACTTTTTTTCCACCTTCTCTGTCATCGCTTTCTCCGGGGGAAGATTCTGATATAGATTTTTTGACGGATAAGCTTAAAAAGTTTGCCTCAGATAGTAAGGTAGAAATTGAAATGCTTAAAAAACAGGAAGACTACAGAAAAGAATTTATCGGAAATCTGTCTCATGAACTCAAGACTCCTTTATTTACGATTCAGGGATATGTTTTGACCTTACTAGACGGTGATATTGAGGATTCTAAAATTATCAAAAAATATTTAAAGCGAACCGCTAAAGGTGTCGAGCGCCTTGAATTTATTATAAAAGACCTAGATTTGATCACTAAGTTTGAATCCGGAATTGCCAAATTGGATTATGTAAAGTTTGATGTAAGAGAAATTTTGAATAATGTTTTTGAACTTTTGGAGATGCAAGCGGTAAAAAACAATATCATGCTCAAAATGGACCATCATTATGAAAAACCTATTTATGTGTATGCCGATCCTGAGCGGATTCAACAAGTGATTACAAATTTAATTATCAATTCACTTAAATACGGTGTGGATCAAGGGGTGACGGAGGTTAGCCTATCAGAATTCAAAGAAAACAAAATCTTAGTTCGAATCATCGACAACGGTGAGGGTATTGACAAGGAACACTTACCTCGACTTTTTGAACGATTTTATCGAGTGGATAAAACGCGCAATCGAAATCAAGGGGGGTCAGGACTGGGATTGGCAATTGTTAAGCATATTATCGAAGCTCACAACGAACAAATTTTTGTTGAAAGTGAGGTTAAAGTAGGATCGGAGTTTTCATTTTCCCTTACGAAAGCCTAAGCAGATGAATCACTCTGAGGATAAGTAAATTCATTAATTTTATATAAAATGTTATTGTGGGTAGTAAAAACAAACTCAAACGATTTAGAGAAAACGACCAATTTCCAAATGTCATCCAACCTTCCAGAGAAACGGTACTTAATGGAAACTTCGATTTAAAGGGAAAGTGGCACAAGAATTTTTTTAAAAACGACCAGCCTTTAGTTTTGGAGTTGGGTTGTGGAAAAGGGGAGTATGCGGTTCATCTGGCTCAAAAGAATAAGAATTTTAATCATTTAGGCATTGATATTAAAGGAGCACGCTTTTGGAGAGGAGCTAAAACAGCTATAGAATCAAAAATGGATAATGTTGCCTTTTTGAGAACTCAAATCGAATTAATTGATCTTTGTTTTGATACCGATGAGGTAGATGAAATTTGGATTACATTTCCAGATCCTCAGATCAAGTATAAACGATCTAAACATCGGCTAACCCATCCCCAATTTTTAGAAGCTTATAAAAAAATTTTAAAGCCTCAAGGTACTCTTCATTTGAAGACAGATAGCGAATTTCTATTTGGTTACACTTTAGGGATTGTTTCAAGTTTAGGAACGATTAAGTATGCACATCATGATATTTACAACAACAGTGATGCCCCTAAAACGGCTACTGAAATCCAAACATTTTACGAAAAGCAGTTTTTAGAACAAAATAAAGCCATAACCTATATGGAATTTACTTTATGATATGTCTAAGCAAGAATCATTTTTTGAGAAAGTGTACCGAGTCGTTCGCTGCATTCCTGAAGGGAAAGTGACTTCTTATGGCTCCATTGCTAGATACTTAGGTTCGCCCCAAAGTGCTCGTATGGTGGGTTGGGCTATGAATGCTTCTCATACGGTACCTGATGTACCCGCCCACCGAGTTGTTAATCAGAAAGGTTTGTTAACGGGCAAACATCATTTTGGGGGATCAGTAATGCAGCAATTACTTGAAAATGAAGGTGTTGTAGTGGTCGATAACCAAATTCAAAATTTGGAAGATCATTTTTGGAATCCAACAGAAGCCCTTCGAACGAAATAAAAGAGGTCTTTTTTTATATTGGATGATTGGCTGTATATTTGCAATACAATATGGACAATTCATGAAGATCACAAAAGAAGAGGTAATCCTAGCACTAAAGACCCTATCGTTGCCAGGAGCGGGTGGAAGCATCATTGATACAGGAGCTGTATCTAATGTAATGATTTTTGGAGATCAAATAGATATAGATGTTCAACTTCAAAATCCAAGCCTACAAGCTCGAAAAAAACTAGAAGTTTCCATTTTAAAAACACTTCACGAGCGAGTATACGAAAAAGCCAAGGTCAAAGTCAATATCAAAGTCATTGCACCTTCCACTTCAGAAGAAAATACAATCAAAGGGAAACCCATCCCGGGGATTGAAAACGTAATTTCAATTTCTTCGGGAAAAGGGGGCGTGGGAAAATCAACAGTCACTGCCAATTTAGCCGTTACCTTAGCCAAAATGGGTTGTAAAGTAGGGGTATTAGACGCGGATATTTACGGCCCCTCCATCCCTACCATGTTTGATATGGAAGGCGCACGTCCACTATCCGTTCAAGTTGATGGTAAGTCAAAAATGGAGCCCATAGAAAATTACGGGGTGAAAGTTCTATCGATTGGTTTTTTTACCAAGCCAGAGCAAGCCGTCATCTGGAGAGGACCCATGGCAGCCAAAGCATTGAACCAGATGATTTTTGATGCAGCATGGGGTGATTTAGACTTTTTATTGATTGATTTGCCTCCCGGAACGGGAGATATTCACCTGAGCATTGTTCAATCACTACCCATCAACGGTGCAGTAGTTGTTAGCACCCCTCAAAATGTTGCCTTAGCAGATGCAAAAAAGGGAATAGCCATGTTTCAACAAGAAAATATTCAAGTTCCTGTTTTGGGAATCATAGAAAACATGAGCTATTTTACTCCTGAGGAATTACCCGATAACAAGTATTATATTTTTGGTAAAAAGGGAGCAGAATATTTGGCCAAAGATAAAGAAGTTCCTTTTTTAGGAGATTTACCTTTGGTTCAAAGCATTAGAGAAGCGGGAGATTTTGGAAGACCGGCTGCACTTCAGCCTGAAACACCCCTTTCCAGACGTTTTGAACAGGTTGCTAAAAAATTGGTAGCCCAAGTTTTATATAGAAATAAAAACTTACCTCCAACCAAAGCTGTAGAAATAACTAATTTGGTAGGATGTGAGGCCGTAAAATCATAAATATGAGTTCAGAAGAAGTGAAATCAAAAGTATTGGAAGCCTTAGATGAGATCCGACCCTTTTTAAATTCGGATGGAGGTGATATTTCATTGGTTTCTATTGAGGATGACAAACATGTTAAAGTGCAATTACATGGTGCTTGTGTAGGATGTAGTGTCAATCAAATGACTTTAAAATCAGGAGTGGAAATGACGATAAAAAAATATCTTCCTCAGATAGAAACGGTTATGAGTATAGACGCTTAACTTCCATGATTAAAACGGACATACTTATTATAGGAGCGGGTCCTACATGTTTATTTACAGTTTTCGAAGCCGGACTCTTAAAGTTAAAGTGTCACTTGATAGATTCTTTACCCATGGCTGGAGGTCAATGCGCCGAAATTTATCCCAAAAAGCCTATTTATGATATTCCCTCTCATCCGGAAATTTTAGCGGGTGATCTGATTAAAAATTTAGAAAAGCAAATTGAACCCTTCCAGCCGGGTTATACTTTAGGCGAAAGTGCGGTAACTTTAGAAAAAGCAGAGAATAATCAATTTATGGTTACTACCAATCAGGGAACCCGTCATCTAGCTCCTGTTGTTGCTATTGCAGGTGGATTGGGGACTTTTGAGCCTCGCAAACCTCCATTGGATCGATTGACTTATTTTGAAAATAAAGGGGTCAATTATATTATTAAAAATCCGGAAATTTATAAAAATAAGAAAGTAGTTATTGCAGGTGGTGGAGATTCAGCATTGGACTGGACCATTTTTTTAGAAGGCATAGGGGCAGAGGTGACTTTAGTTCATAGACGGAATGAGTTTCGTGGGGCATTGGACTCAGTAGAGAAAGTTCAAAAATTAAAAAATAATGGAAAGATCCAGTTGCTAACCCCGGCGGAGGTAAAAATTTTAAAAGGTGAAAAGTCCTTAACAGGGGTTTCTATCAATCACAATGGAAATGAAATTTCCGTTGATTGTGATTATTTTATTCCTCTTTTTGGTTTAACTCCTAAGTTAGGTCCCATTGCGGATTGGGGACTGGAAATTGAAAAAAATGCCATTAAAGTCGATAATACTTTGGATTATCAAACCAATATTCCTGGAGTTTACGCCATTGGAGACGTCAACACGTATCCAGGTAAGTTAAAATTGATCTTATGTGGTTTTCACGAAGCAACTCTCATGTGCCAAAGTGCTTTCAAACGAATCCATCCTGACAAACGCAATGTTCTCAAATATACTACTGTTAGCGGAGTAAGCGGTTTTGATGGATCATTAAAACAAGCAGCCAAATCAACCATTAAAATCATTGAGTAAAAATGGATCAAGATATTTCGATTCAAGTTATTGATCGACAGGGTAAAACTCACGAGCTGATTGCCCCAACCGATATACAGATGAACCTTATGGAAATCTGTAAAGCCTATGAACTTCCTGTTGAGGGTACTTGTGGTGGGATGGCCATGTGTGCTTCTTGCCAATGTTATGTGGAAAGTGATCATCAACTTACACAGCCTTCAGATGATGAGGAAGCCATGTTGTCGGAAGCTTTTCATGTAAAGGATAATAGTAGATTGGGATGTCAAATACCATTAACTTCTGAATTAGAGGGATTGATTGTACGTTTGGCTCCTGAGGAATAGGAATAATTTCTTTTTCAATGCATAACGAAAACTATATTTAACCATTAAGAAGCATTTCGTAATTGTATTTATTACGGAAAATATTTTTTAAAAATGACTGTATGAAAAAACATCTTTGCGCCTTATTTGACTTGGACGGAGTGATAGTGGATACTGCTCAATTTCATTTTCAAGCATGGAAACAGATAGCGAACGAAATGGACTACCTTCTGACCCATGAGGATAATGAAAAACTTAAGGGAGTAAGTCGTGTTGATTCCTTAAAAATAATTGTGAGCATGGCTCATTCAAACCTGAGTCAAAATACTTTTGAAAATTATTTAATTGAGAAAAATCAACATTATTTGGATTTAATTCAAACGGTCAATTCACAAGATATACTTCCGGGGGTTGCCATGGCATTGGACCATCTTAAATCGAATGGAATTAAAATTGGTTTGGGATCAGCGAGTAAAAATGCTCGAGTTATTTTAGATAAATTGGAAATCACCCCTTTCTTTGAGGTACTTATTGATGGTAATCAGGTCAGCAAAAGTAAGCCAGATCCAGAGGTGTTTTTAAAAGGGTGTCATGCTTTAGGGGTAACTCCGAAGTCCTGCGTCGTTTTTGAAGATTCTGCGGCGGGGGTGACAGCCGCAAAGGCAGCCAATATGACTGCAGTCGCATTAGGCGATCCGAATTCCTTTGTTGGTGCCGATTTTAATTATCCCGATTTTAGTTTTATTAACCCAAAAGAATTAGACAAAATATTTTAAAAATATGAATACAGCTTATCTAGACATTCATCCATGGAAAATTATTGAAAAGGGGTTTAACTCTGAAAGAGTACAATCTTCAGAAAGCATTTTTAGTATTGGAAATGGAGCAATGGGTCAGCGTGCTAATTTTGAAGAGCAGTACACAGGCTCTAGTTTTCAAGGTAGTTATGTAGGAGGTGTTTATTATCCGGACAAAACCAAAGTAGGTTGGTGGAAAAATGGCTATCCCGAATATTTTGCTAAGGTGCTCAACGCACCGAGTTGGATCGGGATTTCTATCCATGTAAATGGGCAAATCTTGGATTTAAATCAATGTCTTTCTGTGCACCATTTCTATCGGGAGTTGGATATGAAGAATGGAATTTACACTCGCTCTTTTGAAGCTCAGATTTCAAAAAACTGTACGGTTCGAGTTGAATCCAAACGATTTTTATCAATGGACGAAGAATCATTGGGTGTGATTCATTACAGTATCACGTCCGTAAAAGGATCTTGTGATTTATCGATAGAATCCTATCTCGATGGACATATTACTAATCAGGACTCCAATTGGGACGATCCGTTTTGGGAACATCGAGAAAAATCACTTTCAAAAGAGTTAATTTACTTACATTCCCAAACACATAAGACCGCTTTTGATGTGGGTACCTATGCTCAAACATTATTATTAGATGAAAATGGTAAAGTTACCGATGATTTTAAGACCCAATCTAAGAATTGGAGATTGAGCCAAACAAAAGAACATCATCTCTCAGAAGGAAAACAATGTACGATTCTAAAATACGGTGGATATATCAATGGGATGAATTTCGATGCGTCTCAATTTGAAGCCGAAGCCAAACGAATCGTTGATCAGGCACAAAAACGGGGATTTGAAGACTTGTTGAAAAGGCATCAGACTGTTTGGCAATCCATCTGGGATGCATCAGATATTGTTATAGAAGGAGATGACAAAGCCCAACAAGCCATACGCTTTAACATTTTTCAACTCAATCAAACTTACAGCGGTAAAGATGCTCGGTTGAATATTGGTCCCAAAGGGTTTACCGGTGAAAAATATGGAGGAAGCACTTATTGGGATACGGAAGCTTATTGTCTTCCTTTTTATATGGCAACTAAAAATCAACAAGTAGCACGAAACCTTTTGAAATATCGATTTGATCAGCTAGATAAAGCGATCGAAAATGCAGAAAAATTAGGTTTTACTAACGGAGCTGCTTTGTACCCCATGGTGACTATGAATGGTGAGGAATGCCATAATGAGTGGGAAATTACTTTTGAAGAAATTCATAGAAACGGAGCTATCGCTTTTGCGATTTATAATTACGAACGTTTTACCGGTGACACCACCTATATTCCCGAAATGGGATTGGAAGTTTTGATAGGGATTGCGCGATTTTGGGCTCAAAGGATCAATTACTCAGAGTTCAAAAAAGCCTATGTGATTTTGGGGGTAACGGGACCTAATGAATATGAAAATAACGTAAATAATAATTGGTATACAAACTTTCTAGCTCAATGGTGCTTACAGTATGCTCAAGAGCAAATTTTAAAAATAGCTCAACAAAACACCCAACGCTGGTCTGAAATCAAGTCAAAATTGAATTGGGATGAATCGGAGATTCAACAATGGGAGACAATAGCTTCTAATATATACTTACCCAAGCATCCTACCCAAGATTTATTTTTACAACAGGATGGATTTTTGGACAAACAATTAGATGATGTTTCCATCTTAAATCCGGAGGAACGCCCCATTAATCAGCATTGGTCATGGGATCGAATCTTACGATCGCCTTACATCAAGCAAGCCGACGTTTTACAAGGCTTTTATTTTTTTGAAGATCAATTTGATTTAGAAACATTGAAGCGGCATTTTGATTTTTATGAACCTTTAACGGTTCATGAATCTTCTCTTTCTCCTTGTGTACATTCCATCTTAGCATCTCGTTTAGATAAGATGGAAGAGGCCTATGCCTTTTATTTGAGAACATCTCGTTTGGATTTGGATGATTATAATAAAGAAGTAGAGGAAGGATTGCATATTACTAGTATGGCAGGGACTTGGATGAGCATTGTAGAAGGTTTTGGAGGGGTGCGTATTGTGGATAATCAATTGCATCTAGACCCTAAGTTACCCAAAGAATGGACTTATTATTCATTTCAAATTAATTTTAGAGGTACTCAGGTAAAAGTACAAGTCCACCAAGAAAGTGTACAAGTTTCTCATGACAATCCGGATTTAGTCGTTTTTTGTAAGGGTAAAAAAATGTAGCTTTATCTCTATGAAGTATTTGATTTTATTTTTGCTGCCCCTCTGCTTATCGGCTCAAGTTGAACGAATGGAACCCCCATTTTGGTGGGCTGGAATGGAGAATGACACTCTTCAAGTACTGTTGCATGGAAAAAACATATCGGAATACACTGTAAAAACACCCGAGGCCCAATTAATATCCACCCATTCGGTTGAAAGTAAAAATTACCTTTTTTTGAGCTTTGATTTGTCCAATCAAGACGCAGGCGAATTTGATATAGAGCTGTTCATTGGAAACGATAAGAAGTTGAGTATTCCGTACCTACTTAAAGAACGAATTCCTCGCCCTGATTTTGAGAGTTTTGATTCTTCGGATGTAATTTATTTGCTCATGCCGGATCGGTTTGCTAATGGAAATAGTAAGAACGATTCGCATCCTGAGGTTAGAGAACAACCAGTCCGATCCAACAAAGACGGTCGCCATGGTGGAGATTTAGAGGGAGTCATTAAAAATTTGGATTATTTGGAATCCTTAGGGGTCACTGCTTTGTGGATGACTCCTGCTTGTGAAGATAATGACCCAAAAGTTTCATATCATACCTATGCTCAAAGTGACGTTTATCGAATAGATCCACGGTTTGGAACCAATGATAATTACCGACGATTGGCTCAATCGCTTCATCAACGGAAAATGAAGTTGATCATGGACTATGTGACCAATCATTGGGGTGTTGAACACTGGATGATTAAGGACTTGCCTACCAAGGATTGGATTCATCAATTTAAAAAATACACCAATACAAACCATCGTAAAGAGATTCATTCGGATCCGTATGCTTCTCAAACAGATAAAAAGGAACTGTTAGAGGGTTGGTTTGTTCCTACTATGGCCGATTTAAATCAACAACAACCGTTGCTTTTGAAATATTTGATTCAAAATGCGATCTGGTGGATTGAGTATGCATCTTTGGATGGCTTTCGGGTGGATACTTTTCCTTACAATGATCCTGAGCCGATGGTTGCATGGTTAAAAGCAATTCGTCAAGAATACCCGGAATTTAACATAGTGGGTGAAGGTTGGATGCACAATAGTATTCATCTTTCCTATTGGCAAGAAAATAGCCCGATTGCAGCTATACAAAACTTCAACTCTCATTTACCCTCAGTGATGGACTTTACTTTGAATGATGCATTGATTAAAGCATTTAACGAAAGAAACGATCATTGGGAAGGAGGCATGACACGAATTTATAAGAATCTTCAAAATGATTTTCTATATCCGAATATAAATCAGGTATTGATATTTGCCGAAAATCACGATACCAATAGAATCAATGATTACTACCCCGAATTTAAAGACTACAAACGAGTGATGAGTGTGTTGTTGACCCTAAGGGGAATTCCACAGATATATTACGGTTCGGAAATTGGAATGACGGGTAAAAAAGAAATAGGAGATGGAGACATAAGAAGAGATTTTCCGGGTGGATGGCCTCAAGATTCTTTGAATGCGTTTGATCCCCTTCAAAGAAGCCCGAAACAAAAACAATATTTTGATTTTACCCAAAAACTACTTCAATGGAGAAAATCGGCCACTTCCATTCACAAAGGAAAAACCCTTCATTTTGTTCCACAAGAGGATGTTTATGTCTATTTTAGATATTTGAAAGATGAAGCGGTTATGGTCATTGTAAACAATGGAACACAAGATGAATCATTAAAATTGTCTCGTTTTGAAGAGGGGCTCAAAGGGGTAGAAAGTGGCTTTGAAATCATTTCAGATCGAAAGATTGATTTTGATAAAATTCTAGAAATACCTGCAGAAACCTGTTTTATAATTGAATTAAGCAAACAATATGAATAAGTTATCTTTTTTGATAGTAGGACTCCTTGTAGTCTCCTGTCAATCCAGACAAGAAGAAACCAGAAAACCAACAGTAAAAGAGGAGGTTCAAGAATTTAGTCTAGAACCTATTACCAAGCAAACCATTGCACATTCAGTTTTGTACGAAGCCAATATCCGTCAATATTCTGAAGAAGGTACCTTCAATGCATTTGCTGAGGATCTTCCGGTTCTGAAACAAATGGGCGTTAAAATCCTTTGGCTGATGCCCATAAATCCCATTTCGACCACTAAGAGTAAAGGTCCTTTGGGGAGTTATTATGCAGTTTCAAATTATACCGAAGTAAATCCTGAATTCGGCACCCTTGATGATTTTAAGGCCTTGGTTAACAAAGCCCATCAATTGGGAATCTATGTCATTTTGGATTGGGTGCCGGGTCATACTGGTTGGGACCATCATTGGATCCAAGAAAATAGCGATTTTTATCTTAAGAACCGTAAGGGTGAAATTATAGATCCAATTGATTTTAGAACTGGAAAATCTTTTGGTTGGACGGATGTTGCTGATTTAAACTACAACAATTTAGAAATGCGTGAAGCCATGCGAGAAGCTATGGTTTACTGGGTAAAAGAAACCAATATTGATGGCTATCGAATTGATCAAGCGTATGCTGTACCTCAAGAATTTTATGATAAGACCTTCGAATCTTTACGAGAAGTAAAGCCAGTTTTTCTCTTGGCGGAAACGGATATTTATCATCCCGGTGGATTGAAGTTGGTGAGTAAATTTGACGCAACCTACGATTGGCCGGGACATCATTTGTCGAAAGAGGTTGCTCAATCTAAAAGCACGGCAAATAGCTACTATAAGTACCTTAGAAATACCCTTCGGCGTTACGGGGAAGATAATATTCTAGTCAATTTTATTTCCAACCACGATGAAAACTCATGGAATGGAACGATTAAAGAAAGCTACGGGGATGCAGATCATGCCTTTACTGTGATGAATTTCACCACTCCTGGAATGCCATTGATCTATTCCGGTCAAGAATACGATTTAAACAAAAGGCTTCATTTTTTTGAGAAAGATAGTTTTTCGAAAATTCCGGGAAAAACAATGGATTTGTTAAAACAACTAGGAGCACTCAAAAACAATCATAAAGCACTTGCCTCCGGAAGAGAAGCAGGATCATTCAAGCGTTTAAATACGACCAAAGACCATCAGATTTTAGCCTTTGAAAGAGGTAAAGAAGGCGATACTTTAGTTGTTATTGCCAATCTGAGTAAGGACTATGCCCAATTTACTCTTCCTTATGATGGTATTTTCAAACGCTACCATGATTTTAAGACCAAGCGATTGTCCTCATCCTATCAATACGACATGAAACCATGGGAGTTTTGGATTTTGATCCAATAATTTTATAACTTGAACCAAAAAATGCGTTTTATTTATCTAACTCTCTTAATCAGTTTTGGTATGCTGCAATGTACCCCCCCAAATTCTCCACTAGTTATTGGACATCGAGGTGCTCGTGGACACATAGCCGAAAATACGTTACCCTCTATTTCCAAAGCCATCGAACTGGGTGTTGACGGTGTTGAAATTGATGTTTTTCGTTGTGCAAGCGGAGAATTGGTAGTTTTTCACGACAAAACCCTTGATCAATTGACCAACGCAACGGGTTACATAGAACAGTTAGATTTAGATTCTATCCAGAAAATAGAAGTGCTAAACGGATTTACGATTCCTACTCTGGAAGAAGTTCTGGATCTAATTAAGGGTCGTGTAGTTCTCAATATTGAATTAAAAGGAGCTCAAACGGCACTTTTAACCGATGAATTGTTGCAAATCTATTTAGAAAGAGCAGAGTGGAGTTTGGATAAGATATTGATATCCAGTTTTAATTGGGAGGAATTGAAAATTTTTAGAGACAAAAACACATCCATTCCAATTGCCATCTTGACCGAAGACGATCCATTAGATGCCATTCCGATTGGTACCCAGTTAAAAGCTGTTGCAATTAATCCCAGTTTTAGATCGCTCAACAAGAATAATGTTTATAAAATTCATCAAGCAGGTTTTAAAATTTACCCCTGGACCATCAATGATATTGAAGATATTAAGCAGGCAATTGTTTTGGGTGTGGATGGAATCATTACAGATCATCCTGAACGAGTCCCTAATTAATCGATTGGGTATAATTAAACTTAGACAATTTTTTGATAACTGCGCCTATAACCCCTCCAACGAGTCCTAAAAATAAAACATTCCATACCGAATCAACTAATTGTGCTTTAAGATCTAGGATCATAGCATAACCTCCATAAAATACAAATCCAGCACCATAACCGATAAAAAACCCCATCCACATTCCAAAAATAAAGCCTGAGGAAAATCCGTATTTCGAGGTCCACCTCTGATAAATAACAGACATAACGTAACTAATTACAAAACCACCTAAAATTATAAAAAACGCATTAAAGGATTTATTTGCTTCAATCAAGATATGTTTATGAAAAAAGTGTATCGCCAAATGGGCATAAAAAAAATGACCAATTAAATAATATACAACGGTACCAATGAATGTACTTATAAAAGTTGTTTTTCTAAACATTAAATTTGATTTTTTTTAAGATATAAGGGATTAAAGTCTAGTCAAGTTATAGTTACTATAGAATTGAGTTTTTTAAGACTAAAACCGATACACCCCCCGATCGTTCCATACAGTAACAAATACCAGTGGGAATTAATAAATAAAATTTTTACATCAAAAAGTTTTGAAAGACCATTTAACACGACTATGTCACCATAGCCAATAAGGATTCCAACTAAAACACCGAAATTAAAGCCCGTTACAAATCCATAATTATCCAGATATTTTACAAACAGTATCGTTAAAATAAATGAAAGGACATAACCTCCCAAAAGAATAAAACCCATATTTATTGAATCTGGTATTTGGAACGGTGCAACATGTTTTTTAAACAAGTCCAGTACCAAAATCCTGTAGGAAAAGTAAATCATAGAATTGTGAACAATAAGTCCCACAAGACTACTAATCATAATTGACCTTTTATACATAATAACTTAAATCTACAACAAAAAACTGATATAGAGGCTATTAATAAAAAAAACGTGTCTAAAGGTTAAGGACTTACGTTAACTTTTGGGTAGTCCAGCCAATAATGCCTCCTGCGATTCCGTAGTAAAAAAGACACCATACAGAATCCACAATTTGTGATTGTAAATCCATGATTCCTGAGGTACCATACATGATAGTACCCATGCCGAACCCAATCAAAAAGCCGATCCAAGCACCAAAAGTGAAGCCTGAGGTAAATCCAAAGTTAACCGTTTGTTTTCGGTATAGATTGGCCATGGCAAAAGCTAATAATAGAGAGCCTATAGAGATGTATAAAGGACTCATAACTGGGGTAATAGAAGCCACGATGTGGGATTCAAAGTAATCGCCTGCAATAAAATCGTAAAAGGCATATCCTAATACGTTTAAAACAATTGCTGCAAGCAGTGTGCTGACTAAAGTTGATTTGTGTAACATGGTAATTAAGTTTTGGTTTTTTTTAAAATTACAAAATTTTTAATAAATCAAAAAAATCTTAATTAAGAACGACAATAGCAAGATTCAAAAGGATGCTAAAACTAATCCAAACGAAATAGGGGTAAAGCATCATAGAAGCTTTTTGATCTACCAAAAGAAACCAATAGATGGTTCGTTCGACTAGTATCCAGAGAATAAGAATAACAATAACAGCCCATAAAGGATTTTTCAATCCAAAGAAAACTAGGATCCATAAACCGCTAAAAATAATTTGAGCACCAAAATGATAGAGCGCAGTTTTACCCCATCGATGTCTTCTTCCAAAAAACCAGACTCTTCCAGCTGCCCACCCAATCACGGTATAAAGTAGGACCCAAACGGGTGCAAAAATCCAATTTGGAGGAGAATAAAAAGGCTTAATTAAATCAATATACCATTGTGATAATGCCGGCTGGGTTAGTACACTCGATAAGCAACCAAATGCCAAACACAAGGAAATACCAATAATTATTGCAAGAACATGTTGTGATTTGTGGCGTTTCATAGATTTCAAAACTAATCTAAAATACTCATTTCTAACCGATCTTTTTCTTAACAATTCAAATGAAGTGGTATCTTTGTGACGATGGATACAACTGCTTTTATTTCCCCTGTCTCAAAACCGATTGTGTTTTCTACTCAGTGGCGATCACCGAGCAATATTGCACTGATAAAATATTGGGGAAAACACGGAGATCAGCTTCCTAAAAACCCCTCTTTAAGTTTTACGCTCTCAACAAGTGTTACAGAAACTCAAGTTGATTTTATTCCTCATGATAAAACAAAATGGGATTTTGTGTTTTATTTTGATGGACAACTCAAAACGGAGTTCAATGCCAAGTTGGAAACGTTTTTTGAACGAATCCTAACTTATCTACCGTGGTTGAATCAATACAGCATGACTATTAAAAGTAAAAATTCTTTTCCGCATAGCAGTGGTATTGCATCTTCTGCATCTTCGATGTCAGCTTTAAGTCTGTGTTTGATGGATTTAGAACGCAAGTTATTCCCATCCCTAACCGAAGAGTACTTTTTTCAAAAAGCTTCATTTCTAGCCCGATTGGGTTCTGGAAGTGCCTCGAGAAGTATTCAAGGACCCATTTCTGTTTGGGGGAAAAATAAAGATCTAAGTAACAGTTCCGATCTTTTTGCAGTTCCACTAGGACAGAAAGTTCATTCCGTGTTTGAGAGTTTTCAAGACACCATCCTTTTAGTAGACAAAGGTAGTAAGCCCGTGTCTAGTTCTGAGGGTCATAATTTGATGCACGGTCATCCATTTTCTGAAAATCGATTCAAACAAGCTGCTGATCATTTAACTCTTTTAATGAAGACAATACAACAAGGCGACATGGAAGAGTTTATCAGAATTGTTGAATTAGAGGCTTTGACATTGCATGCCATGATGATGACTTCCAACCCATATTTTATTCTAATGAAGCCTGATACGCTTGCGATTATTGATAAGGTTTGGGAGTTTCGTAAATCAACCCAGATACCTTTGTGTTTCACCTTGGATGCTGGAGCCAATGTCCATCTATTAT